>JAMOAD010000017.1 GCA_023621955.1 Acidobacteriota bacterium | reverse complement strand
GCGCGAAAACCGCGAACAAAAAAGGGAGTGTCCGCTGTATTTTTAACCGCGAAACACGCGAAAGCCGCGAAAAGTTTGTCTGGTCTGCTTCTCCTTGTTCGTACCCTTCGCTGTGTTCGCGGTTCATAGAATTCAAAGGGAGTGTCCGTTCTATTTCTAACCGCGAAAGGCGCGAAAATCGCGAACAAAAAAGGAGTGTCCCCTGTAGATCCGAAGCGGTTCCGGGGGGAAAGGAGCGAAAAGAAAATGGAGTGTCCCCTGTAGTGTTTGGCCAAGCTAAAAAGGGAGTGTCCGTTGTATTTCTAACCGCGAAAGTTTGTACTGTCTGCTTCTCCTCGTTCGTGTCGTTCGCGTTGTTCGCGGTTCATAGAATTCAAAGGGAGTGTCCGTTGTATTTTAGACGTGAAAAAAATAACCGCGAAAGGCGCGAAATATGCGAACAAAAAAGGGAGTGTCCCCTGTGGCTCCAAAGCGGTTCTGGAGGGAGAGAGGGGAAAAGTAAAACGGAGTGTCCATTGTAATCTTAACCGCGAAAGTTTGTATGGTCCGTTTTTCCTTGTTCGTGTCGTTCGCGTTGTTTGCGGTTCATGGAATTCAAAGGGAGTGTCCGTTATATTTCGAAAGTGACCTCGACCATCCAAGACAAAGGGGATGCCCCTCGGAATGAGAGAAGCGGAGGAGCCTCATCCCGGTTCATGACAGAGGAAAGAGGGCGTGCCGATCCCCTAGAAGAACAACGGGTTCCTCGGTTTCACGCCCTCTCCGTCGGCACTCTCTTATTTTCCACATTCACCGTGGTGTTGATGTTCGTGACATATGGAGCCGGTCGTCTTCAGTTCACCCTTGAGATACTTTTCCACCGCCGTCCTGGCGTCTCCCGACGCCCCCACCACGACTTCCACGTTCCGTTCGTTGAAGATCTCCACCGCGCCCCCTCCCATGCCTCCGCTGATTATGACGTTGACGCCTCGATCGGCGAGAAAGTTGGGGAGGAAACCGGGCTTGTGACCGGGGTTCTCGACAGATTCTTCCCTGAGGATTTGCCCATTTTCCGCATCGTAAATCAGAAAGTTCACACAATGACCAAAATGTTCGGTGACGTTTTTCCCTTCACCGGCAACCGCGATTTTCAACACCATTTCATCTCTCCTTTTTTAGATTCATGTACCCCTATCGGCTCCACTCATGTCAGAAGGACTACTTCTCCGAACTTTTCGAAACCTCAAATTCCGAGGGGATCCCCTTGCCCCAGACGCAGGAACCACTTCGTTCCCTGTAAGTCCCTACGCTCCTGGGGAAACCCCAACGCCCTCCGGGAAGAGCAGCTTGAGCGTTTCCCGGAAGATCTCCCTAACCGCCGACCCCGAAGAGCAGGGGACATCCACAACGGTCTGCCCTCGGTTGACCGCCTTCACCGCCTCCGAATCGAAGGGGATCCTCCCGACAAAGGGCAATCCCCTCTCCGCGCAGAAGCTCTCGATCTTTTGAGTGTTCGCAAGGTTGGTGTCGTACTTGTTGCTACAGACCCCTATCTTGGTCCGAAACCTCTGGGCCGTCTTGATGATCCGATCCATGTCGCTGATCCCCGAGATTGACGGCTCCGCAACGATCAAGACCATGTCCACCCCGCTGAGGGAAGCGATGACGGGACACCCGATCCCCGGGGAGCCGTCCACAATGGCCAGTTGAACCCCTTCCTGAGAGGCCTCTACCATCTGTTTCTTCACTTCAGTGACAAGCATTCCCGAAGTGCCGCTCCCCATCTTCAGCTCCGCGGTCGAGAAGACTCGATCGCCCTCCCTGTAGAGCATCAGCTTCCCAGCTTGGGCGGGTTTTAAGGAGATCGCAAGGACAGGGCAGACCAATTCGCAAACGCCGCACCCTTCACAGGCGAAAGGGTCGACCTTAAACTCCGCGGCGGAGATCGCCTGAAAGCGGCACGCCTCTTCACAGCGGCCACACCGAACGCACCTGTCTGCGTCGATTTCGGCTTTGGGGAGCCCATAATAGGCGGTACGTTTTGGCTCCCGGGCCTGCGCCGTGACGAGGTGAAGGTTTGGCGCGTCAACATCACAATCTGCGTAGGCTTTGGCCTCGGAGAGTCGGATGAAGGCGCCAGCCACCGTGGTCTTTCCGGTTCCCCCTTTACCGCTGAGTATGAGCAGCTGTTTCATGCCCTACCTCCTTCATGACCTCCTCGAGCAGAGAGGCGAAAAGCTTTCTGAACCTGGGCCTCTCCCTGGCGGCGATCCTCCCATCCGAATTGAGCTTCCCCAATTCGTTGTCGAATTGGATTCGGCCTAGAATGGGAATGTTCTTCTCCAGGCAGAAAAGCTCCGCAGGGTTCTCCTCGGCCAAACACTTGTTCAGAACCACCCCTTCCGGTTTCCCAAAGAGCCTCACCAGGTCGTGGACCATGCGGAGGTTATGGACTCCGAAGAGTGTGGGCTCGCCGACCAGTAGGCAGAAGTCCGCGCCCTGAAGGCTCTCCATGACCGCGCAAGCGCTTCCAGGGGGGCAGTCGATGAAGACCGGGAGACCTTCTTGCAGACCGTGGGGTTCTAGCAACCGTTTGATGATCGGAATCCCCGAGGCCTCCCCGGTGTTGAGCACCCCGGTACTCACCCTCACGCCCCCCGAGATCCCCCTCTGGACTCTTCCCACCACTCTTTCCCTCTCGTCTATGGCCTGATCCGGGCAGATCAGGGCACAACCGCCGCAGGAGTGGCACAACTCCTCGAAGACATAAGGTTTATCCTTTATAAAGGCGATGGCGTGAAACTTACAGAAATCAGCGCACTTGCGGCAACCGCCGCAAAGGTCCTCGTTAACCTCGGGAACTTTGACGGTGATCCCTTCCTCACAAACCCTCTCGGGCTTGAAGAAGAGGTGCCCGTTCGGCTCTTCTACATCACAGTCGATGTAGAGGGACTCCCCGGCCACCGAAGCCAGGTTGACGGACACCAGAGTCTTCCCGGTTCCGCCCTTGCCGCTCAGCACGGCAATTTTTGGACTCTTATTTCTCATGCCCATGTAATCCCGGGTGGAAGTCGCTGAGCAGAACAAGTCGTTGAGCCGCGAAGGCGTCAAGGTTCTCCTTTATGGTCCCAGGAAGGGACTGGTAGATAACAACTTCCGATCTACGCAAAACCTCCTCGGCGTTACCGCCGCACCGCGGTGCCAGCAAGGCCTTAGCACCGTTGTCAACTATCGCCTGGGCCGCCTTGATACCCGCTCCACCCTGGCTGGCGACGGCACCGTTGTCCAAGAAATCGCTCTCCTCCGTCTCCGTGTCGTAAAAGAAGAAGTAGGGCGCACGTCCAAAAGATTGGCTTACCGCCGAGTTCAAACTCTTATCATCTACCGGTATTGCGATTTTCATTTGGATCCTCCGTTCCGTTCTCTTTTTCCCTGGCATTCGGCAGGGAATCCCCTTCACAACCCCTGCCGTTCCTATGTCTCCGGCATCCTCCCCGTCCGCAACCGCTCCCGAGGCCGTCACAGAGCCGGTATTCGCCGCCCTCGATCCAAAGTGTTTTCCCGTTGACCAGAGATTCGGCAAGCTTTTTTCTCGCCTCATCGTAAATTCCCTGAACCGTTGTGCGGGAAATGTTCATTTGGCTGGCGCACTCCTCTTGAGTGAACCTTTCCAGGTCGATGAGCCGGATGGTTTCGTACTCGTCAACCGTCAGGTTAACTGAGCCCTCCACGCCCGGTGGAGTGTCGAGAGGACCGAAACGGTTGCTGTTGGGAAGAGAGCAAACTTTTCTCCATTTTTTGGGTCTAGGCATGGTTCATTCACCTCGGTCGACCAAGGGAGCAGCCGGAGTCTCCTCCGGCCGTTCCCATTCCTCACTAGGATAGACGTTCCAGTTCCTTCTCAAGGGCGTCCAGCTGGTTTTTCAACGCATCCCTCTGCGCGTGAAGCTGCTCCTTGTCGCTTTGGAAAGGGGTCGGATTCCCGATAAACCCTCGACCAAAGCCAAAGCCGCGTCCCAAAAAACGCCGACAAAAATACCCAACGCCGTGTTGCCCGGCCTGGCGTCCCGAACAAAGGCCCATCCCTCTTCCGGTCATCGGCCCTGCTCCGGTGGGTCCACTTCCATTCCTTCCTGGCATCTTCTCCACCTCCTTAGCGTTTCCGGCATATGCCGTTTATTACACTCAGTATAAGCCTTTTCCGGCATATGTCAAGAACAATCGCCACTTTTTTTTGCCTCCCCCAAAGCCAATGGAAGTGAAGGCCCTTTTCGCTCAACAAAACCGCTTCACGTCTCCTGGAGCTTTATGAAAAATGCGGTGTGCCCGTTGGAGTTTGAAGCGCTTGCGAGAAGGAATAAAAAGGAGTGGCTGTTGGAATTTTCACCGCGAAAGGCGCGAAAACCGCGAAAGGTTGTATGGTTTGTTCCTCCTCGTTCGCGCCGTTCGCGTTGTTCGCGGTTCATAGAATTCAAACGGAGTGTCCGCTGTAATTCAGACGAGAAAATAACCGCGAAACGCGCGAAAACCGCGAACAAAAAAGGGAGTGTCCGCTGTATTTTTAACCGCGAAACACGCGAAAGCCGCGAAAAGTTTGTCTGGTCTGCTTCTCCTTGTTCGTACCCTTCGCTGT
>JAMOAD010000177.1 GCA_023621955.1 Acidobacteriota bacterium | reverse complement strand
TGATTCCCGTCGCTTTTTCCCCCTCATCTCGGAGAAAAGAGGCTCGGTTTTCTAGCCAGATTGTGGAGCCATCCTTCTTGTACTCCTCCAACTCCAGGGAGATCGCCCTGTCCGAGTCGCTCCCCCCCGCAGCGTCCCGCTTCATCTCTTCCTCCATGACCCTCATCATGATCACAAAGGAATCGGGGGTGAGAATCTCCTCAAGGCTCTGGGCCATGGCCTCGTCCACGGTAAAGCCCCGAACACGCTCGATAGAAGGGCTGATATAGGTGAATTTCAAATTGAGGTCCATGATGGTGATGACATCGGTCATGTTGTTCGCAATGAGCCGGTACTTCTCCTCACTCTTGCGAAGGGCCTCTTCCGCTCTCTTCCTGTCCACGACCTTCCAGATGGAATCCATCAGAAGGGTCAACTGGAAGACATCCCTCTGCCCGTACTCCTCTTCCTTATCGGCGATCCCCACAACCGCGACGATTCTCTCATGATCGAAGATCGGGACGGTTAAGAACCTTCGAATATGAACATGCCCCTCTGGCAAACCTTTCATGAAAGGGTTGGGGGAGGAATCGAAATCGTTGACAACGATAGGCTTCCTCTGGCGCACCGCCTCTCCCCAGAGACCCGTCGGTTCCAGGGGCTCAACTCTCCTCGGGTTCGCCACGAAGCACTCCTCGCAAACCCCTTTGGACCAGCTGTTCAGTGTGAATTCCCGTTTTTCCTCGTTATAGTAATAGATGTAGCCGACTCGGCTTCCGGTCATCTCGATGGCCTTGTTCAGTGCGTAATCGAGAAGATCCTGAACCGTTTCGGCCGGATGTTGAAGGACCTGAACAAGGAGTCGGAACCTCTCCGTGTCGAGGTAGAGTTCCTCCTCGGCTCTCTTCTTCTCCGTGATGTTACGGAGGATTCCCTCAATCCCTGCGATTTTTCCCGAAGCGTCCCGATAGTAGTGGCCACTCGCGGCCACCGGAAACACCGCCCCATCCTTCCGCACCAGAGTGATCTCATACTCCTCGACCGAGCCCTTCTTCTGCAATAGGTTCAGAAAGTCTTCACGCTTCTTGGGCTCTTTCCAGAAGAGGACGGTCGGCATACCCAAAAGGTGTTCCGAATCGGTATAGCCGAGGAGGTTCGCCATGGAAGGGCTGACCATGACAAGGTTCCCTTTCAGGTCGGTACGGTAGAAGGCCTCATGCAGATGCTCGATGGCGCTCCGGTACTGACGTTCGCTCTCCGCGAGAAACGCCTCTGACCGGATTCGACTCTCCCCCCCCTCGAAGAAGATCGCCAGAAGAAGGGTTACTAAGGGGTAGATGATCATCACCGGAAGGGCGACGCTCTTAAGAACCGCCGAAAAGCTTTTCCCGGGAAGAGTCACCATGAGAAAGACCATTCCCAGGTGAACGAGGAGGCCGAAGAGGTAGAAGGATCCGGGGCGGTTCGCCAGAGGGGACCTCTTTCTCCAGAAGTACCAGAGTACCCCCATGAGGACCGAGTAGGAGATGACCGTCAGCCCCATCACCGTACCCTGTCCCCCTTGAGAGACGCGCAGAGTTGCCGCCATGAGGGCGGCGATAACTGCCACCAGAGGGCCGTCGAAGAGACCGGCAACGCCGAGAACTATGGAACGCCCATCGAAGATGATCCCAGGGAGAAACTTCAAGGGGGTCATCATCCCCACCATAGTGACGAATCCGAAGAGTAGGCCCGACAAGAGGGAGTAGAGGGTGCCCCTCTTGGGAAAGATTCGTAACAGGGCCTCCCGAAAGATTGTCAAGGTAATCAGGAGAGAGATGTTGTAAACCAAGGCCATAGAGATCATGAAACCACCTTCTCCCTAGGGGATGCCCAATAACGCTCCCCTTCTTTTACCGAAATAGCGCTTCCATAATCAAGAGTTTACCATTCCTTGGAGTCTCTTGGGTAGACTCTCTTTTGAACGAAAGGTCCACAGGGGAAACCTCTTTCCCTGAACCGCCGTTTTATGCTATTCTTCTCTTACTTTTCAGCCGCAGGCTTCTGAAACCGGAAGGGGGACGCCGGAAGAGAGAGGCGGCCGACAGGGAGCGGGATCCCTCACCCGGATGAGTTCCTTCTCCCCCTCCCCTCGAAGGGAGGTCCACAGGAGGTCCCCTAGGAGGCTCCATGAGAAAAGTCATCGTTCTTTTCGCTCTTCTTCTCCTTGCCTTTCCGCTTTTAGCCGGTGACCCCTCCAGGTTGACTTTAGCGTCCACGACGTCCACCCTCGATTCCGGACTCTTCGACGCGCTGATCCCGGCTTTTGAAAAGAAGTTCTCCTGCAAGGTCAAAGTCATCGCCGTCGGAACAGGTCAAGCCCTGAGGCTGGGCCGGGACGGGAACGCCGATGTCCTCCTGGTCCACGATCCTGAAGGGGAAAAGGCTTTCGTCAACGAAGGGTTTGGTCGGGAACGTCTTTCGGTGATGCACAACGCCTTCGCCATCGTCGGCCCCTCCCAGGATCCCGCGAAAATTCGTCGGCAACCTCTGGATATAGCCTTCGAAAGGATTGTCGCCACCGGGGCCCCCTTCGTCTCCAGAGGAGACCAATCGGGAACCCACAAGAAAGAGCTCAAGCTCTGGAGTCTCTTCGGCGGGAAGAAGAGCTCCGCCTACCTGGAGAGCGGGTCCGGTATGGAGGCGACACTGCGGATCGCCCTGGAGCGCCAAGCCTATACCCTGACGGACATGGCGACTTGGCTCGCCCACAGCAAGGAACTGGATGGCCTCTCCCTCCTGGTTGAGAACGATCAGAGGCTCTACAACCCCTACTCGGTGATTCTCATCAACCCAGCCAAGTACCCCGACTTGAACCACCCTCTGGCGGAGAAGTTTGTCCAATGGATCCGTGGGAAAGAGGGCCAGAAGATCATCAGGAGCTTCGGCGTTGACCGTTTCGGTTCTCCCCTCTTCTTCCCCGACGTCATAACCCGATAGACCGACGGTGGGATTCCTAGGCGAGGCCCTCCTGAGGGCCTTGAAGATGCTTCTCACGAACGAGGGGGAGCTGTGGGGAACCGTCGCCCTCTCCTTACGCCTCTCCCTGGGTGCAACGTTGATAGCCGCCCTCTTCGCCGTTCCCCTCGGTTTCTTGCTGGCGGTTCGGGATTTTCGTTCTAAAAGCTTCGTTACCGGTCTCCTCAGGACCCTTCTAGCCGTACCCGCAGTCTTCCTCGGTGTCGTTGTCTACCTTCTCCTCAGCCGGAAGGGGTTGTTGGGGCCTCTGGGGCTTCTCTTCACCCCCTGGGCGATTCTGATCGCCCAGGCTCTCCTGGCCTTCCCTCTCGTCTGCGCCCTCACCTACACCGCCCTCCAGGGGATCGCCAGGGAGAGCCTCGACTTGGCCCACTCCTTCGGCGCCGACCGCCTTCAAACGGTCCTTCTTCTTCTGAGGCAAGGGAGGACGGCCTTTCTAACGGCTCTGATCACCGGTTTCTCCCGGGTCTTGGGGGAAACGGGGATGACCCTCATGGTCGGAGGGAATCTCAAGGGAGAGACCAGGGTCATGACGACGGCGATCTCCTTGGAGACCATGAAGGGGAACTTCGAGATCGGCCTCGCTCTGGGCCTGGTTCTTGTGATTCTTGCCTTGGGACTCAACCTTCTACTCCAACTCTGGGAGGGATACTCCTTCCCGGAGGAGAGTATCAGATGAAGATCGAACTGGTGAGAATCGGCCGTCGTGTCGGGAAACGATGGCTGATGAGGGAACTCTCCTTCCTCTTCCAAGAGGGGGCGATCAACGTTCTCCTCGGACCCAACGGAGCCGGGAAGACGACACTCCTCCGCCTGGCCGCGACTCTGGACAAACCCTCGGAGGGAGAGGTTATGGTAGACGGTCGCTCCCTTTGGAGAGTCACCAGGAGTGAGCTAAGGAAGATCCGGCGCCGTTGGGCCTTCGTCTTTCAGAGCCCACTCTTCCTTCTCGGCACCGCGGAGGAGAACCTTCTCTTCCCCTTGAGGCTGAGGGGGGAGCCTCTCTCCCGGGAGAGAATCGACCGTCTCTGCGCCGGATTGGATCTGACAAGGAAGCTCTCCCAACCTGTCTTCACTCTCTCGGGAGGGGAGAAGCAAAAGCTTCAACTGGTCCGAGCCCTACTCCTCAAACCCGAGGTTCTCTTTCTAGACGAGCCAGCCTCATCCCTGGACCCTCTCAGCCTCCGACAGGTTGAAACTCTCTTGAGGGAGTGGGCCGAAGAGGGAAACACGGTCATCCTCTCCACCCACAACATCGCCCAAGCCCGCTTCCTAGCAGACCGGCTCCTCTTTCTCCAGGAGGGGAGAAGGGTCGATAATCTTCCCGAATGGGGCTGGGAGAGGCCTTTCAACTGGCCGGAGAACCTGCTCCAGGGAGCTCTGGAGAACCAGGAGGGAGAGTGGTTCTTGAGGGTCGGGGAGTTCCTCCTGAGGGTTCCCGATCCGGGGTTTCGGGGAGCCGCCTCGGCCCTGGTGGCCCCTGAGGGGATTGTCGTCTCCTCCCAACCCCTCTCCTCGTCGGCGAAGAACTCCCTCCCCTGTCGTATCCTCTCCCACCGTGACTTGGGAGAGCTGACCGCCCTGGAGGGGGAGACTGGAGGTCTACGGCTCTGGGCGCTTCTGACAAAGAGTTCCTGGGCCTCC
>JAMOAD010000182.1 GCA_023621955.1 Acidobacteriota bacterium | reverse complement strand
CCTCTTCCCGAGTCCTACCCCCTTCAGGAGGAGTTCGCCGGAGAGAGCCTCGGCGACGTTCAGGTTGTTGATACTCAGGAAGAGGGATTGGGTGACCCTCGGGGGGGCCGCCCTCCTCCCGTCGGGAAGGAAGAGACGGTCGAAGGGGAGGAAGAGGCGACGGCACAGCCCGGGCATGATCTTCAGGGAGCCTCGAAGCTCCTTTCCCTCGCCTCGGAGTTCCACCCAGATTCTCAGGGGGCGTTGCGAGGAGCCTTCGACCCAGATTCCCTCGGCGCCGGAGAGGTCTAGGGGGATCCGGTAGGAGAGGGCGACCCAGCGGTTGGGACGCTCCCGGCTCGGGGCGCGGAGGTTGAAGTTCCAGAGGCCTTGGCCTCCGGAGAAGATGTAACCCGCCGAGGAGCCCTCGTCCCGCTCCACCCGCAGTTCATCCAGGGAGAGGGAGGAGAGGGTCCGGATAGGACGTTCGGCCTTTGCCGGCGGTGGAGGGGTTGCGATCCAGATCGGGTTGGTGAGAATCCAAGGGACACTCCTTTTTAAAAAGGGGTGGTTCTGAAGGGTGATCTCGCCACGGTAGATCCCCGGACCCGGGACAGGGGCGCGGAGGGTCTCCGAGTTCCCCTGGAGCCAGAGACGTCCGTTGCGGAAGATCCGGATCTGCCAGCTCCGGGAGGGAACCCCCTGGACGGTGAACTCCAGTTCCCCCTCCGGTTTCTCGGCACTCTCTCCGCTACGCAGGATTCTGTGGCCTTGCCTGAGCTGAAAGGTGAAGCTTCGGGGTTCGCCGGCCCCACGGATCAAGGAGAAGAAATCCCCGTTTCGGATGGCCCTCTCGGGGGAGTCGGAGTACCGTTTGTCTACGCCTAGGGAGTAGAGCTTGAAGAGGGAGCCGTAGGAGGGAAGGGGGAGATTGAGGTTTCCCAGGAGGGGGACCTGGCCATGGGCGTCGATTCCGTAGAAACCCCAGCACTTTCCCCTCTCCAGGAGCCTATCCCAGAGGGCGAGGGGTTCCGTGGGGGGGGTGACCCTGGAGAGGAAGGCGTAGGGGGAAAGGAGGGCTTCCACAACGGCCGCCGCCTTTCCCAAGGGGGAGAGGCGGCGGAAGGATGTGGCGAGGTTGAGGATTTCCAGGCCGTCGCCAGTGAGGTCTTCGCCGTGGTAACGCCAGAGGTGAGAGGGATCTTCCGGGTAGGTGATGACGGCCATCCCTCCCCATTGACGGATCTCCTCCACCGCCTCCGGAGGGTGGGGGGGAAGGCGGTAGGGGGGCAGCGAGGGGGGGAAAAGGACGGCTAAGCGCCCTTCCGGAAGGGAGGCTTCCGAGCCTCCCAGAACCGTCACTCCCGAGATGACCCTGTTTACCGTGGAACTCTCCCGGTTCGGTGAGCCGTG
The DNA here is from genome assembly GCA_023621955.1 of Acidobacteriota bacterium. GTDB lineage: Bacteria > Acidobacteriota > Aminicenantia > JAMOAD01 > JAMOAD01 > JAMOAD01. The sequence goes on along the minus strand of JAMOAD010000182.1, from coordinate 3,254 downwards.
GTCTGTCAGAAGGACGAAGGAGAGGCCGTCTCTACGGGCCGCTTGGGCCAGACCTTTCAGGTCCGCCCTTCCGTCGGAGAAGGTCGTGTGAACGTGGTAGGCCCCCCAGAGGAAGCTGTTCGTCCGGACCGGGGAGTAGGAGAGGAGTCGACCGACTCTCCAGAGAACAGGGAGGGCCATGAGGAGGAGAAGGAGGAAGAGGAGGCGACGCCGTTTCTTGGGGAGTGTCATCTCTTTTCACCGAACCGACCCTCCAGGGCGAGCCGTCTGGAGGAGAGGCGGTGGACCCTGAAGCCGAAGGGGATGTATTGGCGGGGAAAGGTGTGTCCGAAAGGGGTGCCGTAGAGAACCGTGAAGGGGGCATCGAAGAAGAAAGAGCGAAGGTGGGGGAGAATCTCTCGGGAGGGGAGCCCTTGCTGGGGGCTGAAGACGACCCCTCCGATGCCTTCGAGCTTTTTGGCGTTCCTGAGGTGCTCCAGGAGTCGGAGGATTCTGGCCGGAGTTTCGTGGACATCCTCAAGGAAGAGAACCCTCCCTCTGGTGTCCGGTTCGAAGGCCGTACCCAGGGAGAGGCTCAGAAGGGTGAGGCAAGCCGGAAGAGCTCGTCCCTGAAGGGGGGCTCCCTCCTGGATGACCGTGGTGTAGGGAAGGGGAATGAATAGCTCCTCCCCTTTTAGGAAGGCTTTGAGGATTCTCTCGAAGAGGGGCTCGTTGAGACGCTTTTCGCCGAAGTCGGGGATGGCCATGGGGCCCATCAGGGGAGAGGCTTCGGGAGCGTGGTTTTCCAGCCAGAGGAGCAGGGCGGTGATGTCCGAGGCGCCTGAGACAAGCTTGGGTCCTTTGACCCTGTAGAGGTCGGTCGGGCCCAGAATCGCCGTGGTCCCGTACCCTCCGCGAACGGCCATGGCGATTGGCTCCTTTGAGAGGAGAACCTCGCCGAGCTCTTCCCTCCTTCGGTCGACGCTTCCCGCCCAGATTCCCGATCTCTCCGTGATGTCCGGCCGGAACGTCGGAAGGAGCCCTCTCCTGCCGAGTGCCTTCAAGGCTCTCCGCCAACCTTTGAGAGAAAAACGGGATGCCGGTGCGAAAAGCCGTACAGGGAGGGTCATTCTCTCTCCCACCGACCGGCGGGAAGGGCGCCGCACCCCGCGCAACGACCCTTTTTCAGGCCTTGAATATGGACCCTGTATCCGGAACGTTCGATCAGAGTCCTCCCGCACTCGGGGCAGAGGGTTTTCTCCCCCTCCGGGTCGGAGACGTTTCCCAGATAGACATGGTGGAGTCCCTCCTCCAGGGCGATCCCTCTCAGATGGGAGAGAGTCTCTGGAGGGGTGGGGGGGATGTGATCCAGCCGGAACCTCGGAAAGAATCGGGAGAGGTGCCATGGGGTCTCTCTCCCTAGGTTCTCCCGGATCCAGCGGGCGGTCTGGCGGAAGGGGAGGGGGGAGTCGTTGAGCCCGGGGATGATCAGGGTTGTCACTTCCAGCCAGACTCCAGCCTCTCTCCACATCAGCAGACTCTTGAGGACGGGGTCAAGACTTCCCCCGGTCCAGCGATGATAGGCCTCATCGGTGAAGAACTTGAGGTCCTGGTTGACTGCCTCGATCAGGGGGGCGACGCCGGAGAGGGTCTCAGGGGTCATGTAGCCGTTCGTTACCCAGACATTGGCCAGGCCCGCCTCTTTAACTGCCGGCCCCCAGCACTCCCTGAAGGTGTCTGCGAAGACCGTCGGTTCGTTGTAAGTGTAGGCGACCCCGACGGCCCTGCAGCCGAGGGCCTCTTTCACGAGCCGTTCCGCCGAGAGAGCCTCTCCCGTGACCGCCTGGGGGCTTCCCTTTCCGGAGAAGAAAGAGAGATCGTGGTTTTGGCAGAAGAGACAGGAGAGGTTACATCCCAAGGTTCCCAGGGAGAGGAGGGTGGAGCCAGGAAAGAAGTGGTAGAGGGGCTTCTTCTCTACAGGGTCCTCGGCCAGGGCGGCGATCCGGTTTCCGATGAGGGAGAACTCTCTTCCCCCACGGGCGGAACGGACTCCGCAAAGGCCTGTGGAGCCCTCTTTCAGGAGACACCTATGGGGGCAGAGGGAGCAGTGTACACCCTTAGCCTCAGAGTCGAGGTTCCGGTCAGGAGGGGTCACGGGCCATCTCCTCCAAAACCTGTAGGAGCCTTTCCACCATAGGTTCCGGATCCCCCCGTTCGACAATCTCTCCCTTCCTGAAAAGGAAAGCCTTCCCCTTGGAGAAGGCCAGCCCGATCTCCGCCTCCCGGGCCTCCCCGGGGCCGTTGACTTCACAGCCCATGAAGGCGACTTTGATGGGAAGACTCAGGGACTTGATTCTGGGAAGAAGCTTGGGCAGGAGCTCCGTGAAAGGGTATGAGGAACGGGCGCAGAGGGGGCAGGAGATGACCTCCGGCCAGCGGCGCCTCAAGTTCAGGGAAGAGAGAAGCTCCCAAGCGGCCTTCACCTCCTCCTCAGGAGGGGCGGTCAGGGAGATCCGAAGGGTGTCGCCGATTCCCTCCAAAAGAAGAGTCCCCAGGGCGGCGGAGGACTTTATGAGCCCTTCCGGGAGAGGGCCGGCTTCGGTGAGCCCTATGTGCAAAGGGATATCGCTGACCTTCGAGAAGAGGCGGTAGGCCTGAACGGTGGTTCGAACATCGGAGCTCTTCAGGGAGACCTTGAAGCGGTAGAAACCGAGGTCGTAAAGGCGGTTGCTCCACTCCTGAGCGCTGGCGACGAGAGCCTCGGCGGTATGGCCATGGAGCTTGAGAGCCTCTTTGTTCAGGGATCCTCCGTTGACGCCGATCCGCATCACCGCCCCGAGGTCTTCAAAGAGTCGAACTGTTTCGGACCAATCGGTGCTCGACCCGACGTTGCCGGGGTTGATTCTGGCTCCCGCCGCGCCGGCTTCCAAGGCCTTCCTGAGAAGGGAGGGGTGAAAATGGATGTCCGCAATCACTGGGAGAGGTGAATGGGCAATGATTTCGCCGAAGAAGGGCAGGAGGAAGTCGTCGGGGAGGGCCAGGCGGAAGATTTCACACCCAAGGGCGGCGCACCTTTCGATCTGAGCGATGTTGGCGCCCACCTCTGTAAGAGGAAGGTTCCCCATGGTCTGAACTCTCACCGGTCGCCCTGCACCCAGCTCAACCCCACCGACACGGAGAAGACGGGTTAAAGGTCTCATGAAAAATTATACCTTTTGTCGGAGAAGGATTAAAGGCTTTTCTTGTTTCTTGAAAAACTACTGGGGACACTCCCT
>JAMOAD010000255.1 GCA_023621955.1 Acidobacteriota bacterium | reverse complement strand
GATCAGGCAAGTCAAGCCTCCGGTACCCTCATCGGCATACCCCCGCTTGAGAGATTCCAAGGGGGATGACCAGAAGAGTTCAGAAAGATCTTTCATGTTGTCCTCCGTCTATCTAATTAATAGACGTTATTGTAGTACCGTCTATCGCTAATGTCAACTTACGATTTTTTGTTTGCCTTTTTTCGGGATCAGGCACTTCCTCAATGGGTGAGAGAGTTTCTCCGCCGACCTTTCCGCCTCTCCGCCGACCTTTCCGCCTCCCCTTCAGGGAGCGAAAGAGTGGCGAGGGCCCATTCGAGGGTTCGGGTGTTTTGTCTTGCCATGGTTTCCCGTCGGAGAGAGGGGAAGGTCCCGTCGGTTGGGAGAGGAGGTGAGTCTTTGTTGGCTGTGAGAGAGAAAGACCCGGGGGCCCTCTTCACGAAGGCCCCCGGAACTGAACCTTTAAAACCCTGAATCTGTGATCTTCTTCACCTTCCACTCCCCATACTTGGCGAGCAGAGGCTCGATTTCGGCGGCTTTCCCGACAACGACGAGGACATAGTCCTGGGCCGGGAGGAGACGCTTGGCCGCGGCCTGAACCGTCTCGGGGGTGGACGAGGAGACTCCCCGGAGGTACTCGTCGGGCCAGGAGAAGCTCTTCCCCTGCGCCATGAGCTGAACAAGGCTGGCGGCTATGGCCTCGTTGCTCTCCAGGGTCGGAGGGAACTGCCCCTGGATGTAGTTGCGGGCGCTTTCGATCTCTTCCGGAGCGAACCCGCTCTTGGCCTTCTCGAAGAGGGAGAAGACAATATCCAACATCTCGGCGATCTTGTCGTTTTTCGTGTAAGAGGAGGCGGTGAAGACCCCTCCCGAGAGGAACGTCTGGAAGCGGCTCGAGGCCCCGTAGGTGAGTCCCCTCTTGATCCTCAGCTCCGTGGAGAGCCATGAGGTGAAACGCCCGCCGAAGAGGGTGTTGAGGACCGCGGCCGAAGGCGTGACAGGATCGTTCGCCGAATAGCCGGGGGCCCCTAAGACCCAGTAGGCCTGGGTGGCGTCGGGTTTATCCACCAGGATGAGGGTCTTCCCCTTCGGTTGGGGGGGAGGGGGAAGAGGGGCCGCCGGGCTACCGGCTCCCTTCCACTTCCCAAGGGTCTTGGAAAGCAAAGCCTTGAGCTCTTGGCTCGAAAGGGATCCCACCACTGCGGCATAGGCGCCGCGTGGGGTCACCCTCGTCTTGTAGAAGTCCTTCACCTTTTCGACGCTCATGGCGTTCAGGGATGTTTCGTTCCCGCTGGAAAGCCTTCCCAGAGGGTTGTCCCCGAAGTAGGCCCTTTGAAAATAGAGCCTCACGGCATAGCCGGCGTTATCCTTGATCGCCTTGATTCCATCGATACGTTGGCTCTTGACAAGGTCAAACTCCTGAGTCGCGAAGAGGGGGTCCTGGAGGGAGTGGAAGGTCAGCTCCAGAAGCCGGGGAAACTGTGACGCCAAGCTGTCGGCGTCGACGGCCATGTACTCGGGAGTCGTATAGATCTTTAGATCCGCCCCTAGTGAGTCCAAAGCCTCAGCCACATCCTCGGCCTTCATCTTCGAGGTCCCCTTGGTCAAAAGCTCGGCCATGATGCTGGATACCCCTTCGTTTTCCATGGGCTCCGCAGCCGACCCGGCACCGGGTAAGACCATCCTGAAGGAGACCAAGGGAAGATCGGGAACCCTGACGTAGAAGAGGGTCAGACCGTTGGAGAGCCTGATCGTCTCGGGGAGTGGAAGCATCCCCCGGGACGGCTGGGCGGCCGCGAGGGGAAGGAGAAGGAGAAACAGGAGGGAGAGGACAGGAATCGCGCGCTTCATTGAGCACCTCCTTCGGGAACCAGATTCCCTACGGTCTTGTTGTTGAGGGTGAAGGTCTGGGACGAGATCGCCTTGATCGAATCCGGGGTTACCGCCTTGTAGCTCTCCATGAGGGAGAAAAGTTTCTGGTAATCCCCGTTGACAAGCTCCGCCTGACCCAGGGCGTTCGCGAGGCCGGCTATCGTCTGAAGGGGTCTGTAAAAATCGTTCTGAACCATGTTGATAGCCTTCTGCACCTCTTTCTCTGTCACACCCTCTCTGACAACCTTCCCCATCTCCTCCTCGACGATTCTGTCGATCTTGCCGAGGTCGGCTCCTGGAACGGCTTCTACGAAGACGGTGAACAAATAGGGATCAAGGGTCTCCTGAATCCCTCCCGAGACGTCCAGGGCGATCCGCTCCTCCCTGACAAGACGGCGGTAGAGCCTGCTGCTCTCGCCCTTCATCAGAATCTTATCCAAGAGGGAGAGGGGGTAGAAGCCGGGTTGGGAGACGGAAGGGGTATGCCAAACCGCCATGTAGAGTGGCGCTTGAGCTTCCTTTTTGACGAGGACCTGTTTGAGACCCTGCTGTGGGGGTTCCACGGTGGTCACCGCCGAAGGAGTCTTCCCGGAGGGGATGGGAGTGTAGTACTTCTCGATCAGAGACTTGGCCGTGCTCTTCTTGAAGTCCCCCACCAGGACGAGAACCGCGTTGTTGGGAGCGTAGTAGGTCTTGTAGTACTCCTGGATCTGCTCCCGCTTCCAGCTCAGGATATCGCTCATCCAACCGATCACGTCCCAATGGTAAGGATGGGCCATGATGGACGTGGCGTTGACGTTTTCCATGAGGATAGCGGCGTTGTTGTTCTCCGTGGACATACGGCGTTCAGAGGCCACCACCCCCCGTTCGGATTCCAGTACCTCCGGAACGAAGGCGGCCCCTTGCATCCGATCGGCCTCCATCTCGACCATCTTTTCCAAGGCGGCGGCGGGGAACCAGTCGGAATAGGCCGTCATATCCTGGGCGGTATAGGCGTTGTTGGCCCCGCCGACAAACTCCATGTTCCTGTCGAACTGGCCGGGACCGACCTTGGCCGTCCCGTTGAACATCATGTGTTCGATGAAGTGAGAGACGCCCGTCAAGCCCGGCCTCTCGTTTCGAGAGCCTACACGGAAGAACGTGTAGAGGGCGACGTTGGGGATGTCATGGTCCTCCAAGAGAATCACCTTCAGACCGTTGGCTAACTTGTAGGATTCGATACGGCTCTGAAGGCTCTGACCAAAGACCGGTAGAGCGAATACCCCCGCTAAAAGGAGGGAGAAGAGGATTCTACCCATAGGTTACCTCCGATTGAAATTGGAAAGATTCCATTATAATCCCTTTCGCTCTTCCCGAGAAGAAGAAGGGGAGAACCCTCCCGAATCCCTTGGCTCTCCGGCGGTTCCCGCAGGCTTCCCCTCTTCCCTGAAGGCGGGTACAATAGGGAAGACCATGAAGAGAACCCTCGCCTCTCTGCTCCCCTCCCCTCTCAAATCCCTCCTGAAGAGGAAGAGACGGGAGCTTCTCTCCTATCCCCCTATCGCCGCCCTCAGAGGGAGGCTCCAGTTGGCCCCCTCACTCCTCTGCCTCCTCAAGGAGCCTCCCCTCCGCCGTTTCAAGAGGCTCCACATTGTCCTCGGCTCGGCCTGCAACAACCGTTGTCTCATGTGCTACCAGGAGGAGTTTCACCGAAGGATCACCCCCTGGATTCTCACGCAGACGCTCCTTCCCCTCTATCCCAGAGTGGAGGAGATCATCCTCCAGGGAGGAGAGCCCACGGTTCTTCCGGAGAGCCGTACCCTCATAGAGGTCGCCGGTAAGGCCAACCCCCGGATCCGTTTCAGCCTCTTCTCCAACGGTCTCGCCCTGGATGCCTCTTGGAGGGAGACCCTCTTGGAGAGGGGAGGCTTCCTCAACCTCTCCCTCAACGCCGCCTCCCGGGACATTTACTCCCTTGTCTGCCGCAACAACCGTTGGGAAAAGGTCTTGGAGAATCTCTCCCTCCTCGTCGAAGAGAGAAACCGAAGGGGAAGCCCTCTGAAGGTGCGTCTGAGCATGGTGATCCTTCCGGAGAACTTCCGGGAGATCCTCCCCTTTCTGGAACTCGGCGAATCCCTGGGAGTCAACGCCGTCCAGTTCTTCTTCGATTCCCACCTGCTCCCGGAGAAGAGGGAGCTCGCCGACTTGATAGAGAAGGCTCTCCTGTGGAGAAGCTCCCACTCCCTCCCCGTGGAAGGGTTGGAGAACCTCAAGGCCCTCCTGGAAGAGAGACCCGCCCCTCTTTTCCCTTGCTCCTGGCCCCTGGACAGCCTCTTCGTTGACGTCGACGGAACCCTCTCCTTCTGTTGCCTCTTCACCAAGCCCTTGGGGAATCTTCACGCCGCATCGGCGGACAGGCTCCTCTCCCTTCCTAAGGCCGAGAGGTGGAGAGCCGAGTTTCTTAGGGGGAACCGTTCGAAGTGTGGGCTTCCCTGCCGGGGGAAGAGCTCCTAAAGGGTCTTCATCTCCTCCGCCTCCAAACGCTCCACCCTCATCTCCCCGTAAAGCTCCAAGGTCTGACTCTCCATGCGGAAGACGGCGTAATCAGGATCGTTCACGCCCTCCCGGTAGTAGACCTTCCAGGAGTCGCTCCAGAGAGCCTTCCGTATGGATGGTTCCGAAACCAGCTCCCCTCGACCTACCAGGAGGAGCCCTCTCCAAGTGGAAGAATCGGTGAAGTACGCGCTCATCTTAGGGTCCCGGAGGAGTTGATCGACCTTGCGTGAGGAGGTGTTGGTGGCGAAATAGAGGGTCAGCGGAGAGGGATGGGGAAGGTTCGCCAGGCGGACATGGGGGTAGTGGTGTCGGCTTTGGAGGTTGAACATCGTCCTCGTCTCGGGGTACCCCTCTCTGTTCAGGGAGGAGACAAAGACAAAGGGGCTCTCCTCTACGAGAGCCAAACTTCGCTCCAGAATCTCGCGCTTCTCCATCTTCTCCTCCCTTCGAGAACGGTTCTCGAGAGCCAAACTTCGCTCCAGAATCTCGCGCTTCTCCATCTTCTCCTCCCTTCGAGAACGGTTCTCCTACATTCCTCTTTTCCTCCACCTTTGTCAACTCTCTCGAACGATCACTGCTTGTTCGGACGCTCCCATCCCCCTGGGCCACCCCCGGTAGGGCGGCCCAGGGGAGCGTTGTCTTCCTTGGGAAGGTGTGAGATGATTCCCTATTCCCTCTGGGAGGTTTCCCTTGAAGAAGATCGTCATCGCCTACGCCACCCGGGCGGGTTCCACCGCCGAAACGGCCCTCTGGATCGCAGGGCGCTTCGAATCCGCCGGCTTTCTTGCCGAGACAAGGGACCTGCGCCAAGGAATCGATCCCTCCCTCTACGACGGCTTCGTCATCGGGAGCGCCATCCGTGCCGGACGGTGGCTCAACGAGGCGGTCAGGTTCGTAGGTTCCCACAAGGAACGGCTCCAGGAGGGTCCGACGGCCCTCTTTCTCACGAGCCTCTATTTGAAAGATCCAACCCCCGACAACAGGGAGAAGGTCCTCTCTTTCATCAAGGCT
>JAMOAD010000299.1 GCA_023621955.1 Acidobacteriota bacterium | reverse complement strand
GTTGTCCGGTTTCTCGCGTCCTGTACCGAAGAGAGACCGTGTAAAGAGGTTCCCGATGAGCGTTCTCAGAACTTTTTCTGTTGTTATCGCATCTATCCTGGTGATCACCCTTCTCTCCCCCTCCCCCCTCAGAGGTCGACCTCAGGAAGAGCCCCTCTCCCTTGAAAAGGCCGTAGCCATGGCGCTTGAGAACAACGAGGGGGCTCGAATCGCGTTGGAGCAGAAGCAACTCACCGAGGCCAGGCTGACCAAGGCGAGAGCCTACTTCCTTCCCACCATCTCCACCGTGGGGACCTATACGAGACGCCCCAACGCAGTCACCAGGAGTCTGAGCAACCAGTCCGTCACCATCCAGAGCCTCAACGCCCTCTCGGCGACCACGCAGCTCAACCTGACACTCTTCGACAGCAAGAGCATTCCCTCCTACCGGCAAGCCTCTTTTGAAGACAAGGCGCAGAAGTTTACGACCGCCGAGAGCAGGCGTCGAATCGCTTATGAGGCGGCCAACGCTTTTCTTCAGACCCTCAGCGTCGACAACATCGTGCAAGCCGCTCAGCACCGGCTTGACCTGGCCAAAAAAAATAGGGAAGCTGCCTCGGCACGCTTCTCCGCGGGGTTGATCTCCTCCAACGATTTGACCCGCTGGGAGCTTGAGGTTGCCACGGCGGAACGGGAGCTGGTTCAAGCCTCCGGTGAGGCTGAATCGACCCACCTGCAGCTCTCCTACCTTCTCAACACCCCGGTTCCCAAGAACCTCAAGAGCCCCGACTCTCTCGTGACGGCTGCGGAGACCGAGATTCCCTCGCCCGACCCCCTCATCGCCACCGCCACGACTTCACGCCTCGATCTGGCAAGTTTACAATGGAAGAGCAAGGCCGCTCAAGCCTCTACGTTGGAACCCCTTCTCAAATGGTTCCCTTCCGTTGTCTTCAACGCCCAGACCCGCACCACCAATGAGGCTGGGCTGACCGGGAAGAACACAACCTGGTCCGTAGGCTTAACCGCCAGCTGGTCTATCTTCGATGGTTTCTCCAGAACCGCGGAACTTCGGGAGAGACGGACCCTCACCCGCATCGCCAGGCTCGACCTTGAAGGGGCCCGCAGAAAGGCGGAAAACGAGGTGCGGGACGCCTTCCTCTCCCTCAAGACGCAACAGTCTGCTTTAAAGAGGTCCAAAGTCGCCTTCGATTTCGCCAAGCAGAACGCCGACGAGACCGCGGAGCTCTACAGCCAGGGGCTGACAGGAACCCTTCAAGTCACAGACGCCAACGTTCAACTCTTCGATTCGGAAGTGGAACATATACGCAGCCGTTATGGATTGGCCATAGCCCTCCTGAACCTTCGTCTCAGCCAAGGCCTCGACCCCTTCGGCAAGGAGCCCTTATGAAAAGGAAAGTCACACTCTCTTTCGTTCTCGCCCTGACCCTCTCCCTCCTGGGAGGATGTCATAAGACCGGATCCGCCTCCTCCAGCGGCAAGAAGTCCGGCGGAAAGCAGGCCCTTCTCTACCCCGTGGAGACAGCCTCCGTCACCACAAGGCCTGTCGTTTACTCGGTCAACGCCGTAGGCTCAGTGGAGGCCTTCGAGGTCGTCCAGGCCACGGCCAGGGTGGCCGGAGTCGTCGACCGCCTCCTCTTCGCCGAAGGGAAACGGGTGAGTTCGGGAGAGACCCTTGTCGAGATCGACGCCGACCGTTACCGTCTCGCCGTCGAATCCGCCCAAGCCACCTTCGAGAGAGCCCAAGCCGCACAAATCGACGCGGCCGCCGGACTCAAGCGTAGGGAAGCGGTGGTCCAGAAGAACCCGGGCCTCATCCCCGCGGAGGAGATGGAGACTTGGAGAACCAAGGTTCGGGTCACCAGCGCCGATCAGGCTCAAGCCCTTTCGGCCCTCAACCAGGCCAAGCTCAACCTCAGGGATGCCTTCGTCAAAGCCCCGGTTTCAGGCGTCGTCCAGACCAGGACGGTTCAGACGGGACAGTACGTTCAGCCCGGCTCGATTCTGGCGACCTTGATCCGTCGAGACCCCTTGCTCCTGCGTTTCAAGGTGACCGAGGCCGAAGCCTCGCGCCTCTCCTTGGCCCAAAAGGCCTTCTTTACCGTCAAGAACGACAGTCGAAAATATGCGGCCAAGGTCTCCCACGTGGCGGCCTCCGCCGAGACCGGAACGAGAATGGTCGAAGTCACGGCCCTCGTAGACGACGCCCAGAAAGAGAACCTTCGTCCCGGCGCCTTCGCCGAGATCTCCCTTCCCATCGGCAATCCCCAACCCCGCCCCGTGGTTCCCCAGACGGCGATCCGTCCCAGCGAGAAAGGCTTCCTCGCCTACATCGTCGTGCAGGGTAAGGCGAAGGAGGTGATTCTCTCCCTCGGCCTCAGCACCGAGGATGGCTCCGTGGAAGTGAGAGAGGGTCTCAAGCCGGGTGACCAAATCGTCATCCGCGGCTCCGAGGCTCTCAAAGACGGTGTCTCCGTGAAGGTCAACAACCCCGTTTCCAAGACCGGGAGATAAGCCATGAACCTTACGGAGACCTGCGTCAAGAAACCCGTCTTCGCGTGGATGCTCATGGCGGCCACCATAGTCTTCGGTCTAGTCGCCGCGACCCGCATCGGCATCAGCCAGTACCCGGACGTCGACTTCCCGACAATCTCCGTCAGCGCCACCTGGGAGGGAGCCGCCCCGGAAGTCATCGAAAACGATGTTGTGGAGATTCTCGAAGAGGCCCTCGTTCAGGTGGAAGGGGTCAAAACGATCACCTCGGTCTCCCGGCAGGGAAGCGCCTCGATCACCATGGAGCTCGATCTCGCCAAGAACGTCGACCTCGCCCTTCAAGATGTTCAGACAAAGATTTCCCAGGCCCAACGCCGTCTCCCCAAGGACATCGATCCCCCCATCGTCGCCAAGTCCAACCCCGAAGACCAACCCATTCTCTGGCTCGCCTTGGCCGGCCCCTACCCCAACCGCGTCCTGAGCGATCTAGCCAGGTATCGGCTGAAGGAGAAGATTCAGACCATCCCCGGAGTCGGAGAGATCACCGTGGGAGGGCTGGAAAGAAACATCCGGATTTGGCTCGACTCCTCCCGCCTGGACGAGAGAGAGCTCACCGTCAGCGACGTCATCTCGGCTCTCCAGAGGGAGCACGTGGAGCTTCCCGCAGGCCGCCTGGAGACTCCAGGACGGGAGATCAACGTCAGGGTTCTGGGGGAGGCGATCGACCTTGAGACTCTCCGGAACATCGTGGTCCGTGAGGTCAACGAGACGCCGATCTACCTGAAAGACGTCGCCCTCGTTGAAGACGGCTTCGAGGATGTCCGCCGCTTCACCAGAGTCGACGGAGCACCCGCCCAAGGGCTGGGGATCAAGAAGCAGAGGGGGGCCAACGCCGTCGCGGTCGCCCAGTCCATCCGTTCGGCGCTCAAGGAGTTTGAGAAGACCCTTCCTCCGGGAATGACCATCAACATCAACTTCGACTCCACCAAGTACATCGAAGACTCGGTCAACGAGATCAAGATGGAGCTGATCCTCTCCGTCGTCCTCACGGCCCTTGTTTGTTGGATGTTCCTCGGCTCCCTCTCGAGCACGTTGAACGTCATCCTCGCCATCCCCATGTCCCTGTTGGGAACCGTAGCGATCATCTACTTCCTCGGATTCACCTTCAACACCTTCACCCTTCTGGCCATGGCCTTGGCAGTTGGAATCGTCGTTGACGACGCCATCATGGTCATGGAGAACATCTTCCGCCACGCCGAAGGGGGCAAGCCTCTCGTTCAGTCCGCCCTCGAGGGGACCCACGAGATCAAGTTCGCGGCCTTCGCCGCAACTCTCGCGGTGGTTGCCATCTTTCTCCCCGTGGTCTTCATGAAGGGGATCATCGGAAAATTCTTTCTCCAGTTCGGGATCACCCTCTGCCTGGCCGTCCTCCTCTCCTATTTAGAGGCTATCACCCTGGCCCCCTCCCGGTGTGCCCAATTTCTGTCGACCTCTCGAAACAACCGAAACCGTGTCGGGCGATTCGTCGACGAGAACTTCTCGAAGTTGGAGGTCTTCTACGGAAAAGTTCTGAAGAAGACCTTGAAGAGACCGAAACAGATCCTCGCCGGCACCCTTCTCATCTTTCTTCTCGCTATAGGGGTTTTTTACATCCTGCCCGGGGAGTTCGTCCCCTCTCAAGACCAGAGCCTCATCCTCATACGCCTTCAAACGGCTGTTGGTTCCGATATCGGGGAGACCGACAAGCTCCTCCAGCAGGCTGAAAGCTTTATCCGTTCTCAACCGGAAGTGAAGACCCTCTTCGTCTTCCTCGGCGGGGGAGGCGGAGGAGGAGTCAACGGAGGGAACATGTTCGTCACTCTGGTCCCCCCCAAGGATAGAAAGGCCTCTCAGGCCGAATTCAGCGCCCTCCTGAGGAAGAACCTCAACGCCATGCCGGGAATCCGCGCGGTCATTCAAGACCTATCCCAGGCAGGGTTCACGGCCCAGAGGGGCTTTCCCGTGGAATTCTCCGTCCGAGGCTCCGATTGGGACCAGCTGATCAACATCAGCCAAGATATCATGAACAAGCTTGCTTCCAGCGGCTTAGTCGTCGACATGGACACAGACTACAAGCTCGGGATGCCCGAGCTGAGGGTTGAACCTGACCGAAAGAGGGTCTCCGACATAGGCGTCTCCATCGACGATGTGGCCACGACCCTCAACTCCCTCGTAGGGGGGGTGAGAATCGG
>JAMOAD010000325.1 GCA_023621955.1 Acidobacteriota bacterium | reverse complement strand
TGTACCTGGAGAGTGTGGTTCGGGAGGCCGAAGTGGCCCTCTCCCTGAACCTCTCTTTCGAAACCCTCTACGTCGGCGGAGGGACCCCCTCCCTCCTGGGAGAAGGTTTGAAAAGGGTTTTGAAGAGCCTTCTGAGGGTCTACTCCGGGAGCCAGTGGCGGGAGATCAGCGTTGAGATCAACCCCGAGGACGCATCGGAGGAGCTCTTCGAGGATCTTGCCGAAGTCGGTGTCCACAGGGTCAGCCTGGGGGTCCAGGCCGCGGATCCGAGGATGCTCGGGATCTTGGGGCGTGAACACAGCGTCGAAGACTCTCTGGAGGCGGCACGGTTGGCGAGGAAGGCCGGAATCCCCAGGCTGAACTACGACTTCATCGTCGGCGTTCAGGGGGAAGACGAAGCGACCGGCCGCTCCCTCCTGGAGTTCATCGATCGGGTCCCTCCCGAGAGTCTCTCCCTCTACCTTCTGGAAGGTATGGAGGGGAAGGGAAGGGGGCCGGTTCCCCTGGACGGGGAGGCCCAGGTCGAAAGTTTTCTCAGAATCGAAGAGGAGCTGGAGAGACGCTCCTATCACCGGTACGAGATCTCCAATTTCGCGCGTCCCGGCGGGGAGGGCGTTCACAACCTTCTCTACTGGGACTACTCCCCCTTCCTTGGCCTGGGACCCTCCGCCTCCTCCCTTCTTCCGGAGGCCCGGGGGAAGAACCACTCCTCCCTGACCCTTTGGCGGGAGGCCGTGCTCAGAGGAGCCCTTCCCTGGGGGGAGAGGAGGACCCTCTCCCGGGAAGAGAGGGCCAGAGAGGCCCTGATGATGGGGCTGAGAAGGGTGGAGGGGATCGACCGGGTCCGCTTCGCAGAGCGGTTCGGAGTCGATCCGACGCGGCTCCTTCCCCGCCTGAACGGACCCGACGGTGAGAGGTTCTTCAGCGTGACCTCCGGACGTCTGAGGGTTCGCAGAGAGTCTCTGTTTCTCTTGGACGCGCTTCTGGAGGGACTCTTTTGACCGCCAGGGGAAGTTGAAAGCCACGTGAAAAGTTGGTATAGTGAAAGGCATGATGGAAACCGTCACGGCTTTCCTCTTCTTCCTCTTCGCCGCCTTGGCTTCGGCCAATGTCTCCCGCCTTCTAGGTCCAAAACAGCGGGATAACGGTGTCAAAGGGGAACCCTTCGAGACCGGCCAGCCCCCTCTGGAGGAGTACCGCGAGGCTCAACACCCCCGCTTCTTCTTCGTTGCCATGGCCTTCCTGGTCTTCGACGTGGCGGCGGTATTTCTCTTTCCCTTCGTCTTGTCCTTTCCCAGAGAGGGTGAGACTCCCGGGGAGGTGCTCATCTTTTCCGCCGGCTTGTTCTTCCTCGGCGTCGTCTCTTTCTCTCTCTGGTACTTCTGGAAGAGAGGGGGCTCCCAATGGGAGTGAGCTCACCCTTCCTGACCACGAAGATCGACGACCTTCTCGGCTGGGCGCGGGGCTACTCCCTCTTCGTCTACCCATTCGTCACCGCCTGCTGCGGCATGGAGTTCATCGCCTCCGCCTGCTCCCATTTCGACATCGACCGTTTCGGCGCGGGTTTGACCCGCTTCTCTCCCCGTCAATCCGATCTTCTGATGGTGGTGGGCACGGTCTCCCATAAGCTGGCGCCGGTTCTGAAAAGGGTTTACCTCTCCATGGCGGAACCCAAGTGGGTCGTCGCCTTTGGCACCTGCGCCGTGAGCGGAGGGATCTACCACAACTACTCTTCGGTGCAGGGCATCGATCACGTGATTCCCGTGGACGTCTACATCCCCGGCTGTCCCCCTCGGCCGGAGACCGTTTTGGAAGGGGTGATGCTCCTGCAGAAGAAGATCGCTCAGGAGCCTCGGGATTGGAGATGGAAGAGTTCGTCGAGAACTTGAAGAGCCGCTTTGCCGAAGGGATTCTTCTCTATCAAGAGAGGGAGATGCCCGTCTTCGTTGTGACCAAGGGATGTTACCCCCTTCTTGTCAAAGCCCTCTTGGAGGAGAAGTCCTTTCAGGTCCTCCTGGACATCACGGCGGTGGATTATCTCCGGTGGCCCGAGCCCCAGCCCCAACGCTTCGAACTGGTCTGTCACCTCTTCTCCCTGGACTACAACAAGCGGGTGAGAATCAAGGTCCCCCTGAACCAAGGCGAAGAGGCGCCTTCCCTGACCTCCCTCTACGGGAACGCCTCCTGGTTGGAACGGGAGGTCTACGACATGTTCGGCATCCCCTTTCACGACCATCCGGACCTGAGGAGAATCCTCCTCTACGATGAGTTTCAGGGTCATCCCCTTCTCAAGGACTACCCATGGAAGAGGGAACAGCCTCTCTACGAGGAGATCAAAGATGATCCGAATCGATAGGGTCTCCGAAGAGAGCCAGCTCATCAACATCGGCCCCTCCCATCCCGCCATGCATGGGACCATTCGAATCGCCGTGGAAGTCGAAGGGGAGAAGGTCTTGGCCTCGGATGTGGAGATGGGGTACCTCCACAGGGGCTTCGAGAAGACCGCGGAGAACAAGAGTTATCCCAAGGTGATTCCCTACACCGACAGGCTCAACTACTGCTCCCCCCTGATCAACAACCACGGCTTCGCCTTGGCGGTGGAGGACCTTCTCAAGGTGGAGGTCCCCGAGAGGGCTGAGATTCTGCGGATGATCACCGACGAAATGTCCCGAATCACCGATCACCTCATCAACATCGGAGCCTTGGCCTCCGAATCCGGAGCCTTGACGGTGATGCTCTACATGATGCAGGCCCGCGAGGAGCTCTGGAAGATCTTTGAACTCCTTTCGGGAGCTCGGATGACCACCTCCTACATCCGGATCGGCGGGGTGAAGGCCGACGCGCCCCGAGGGTTCCGCCCTCTCATGGAGAGGGCTCTTCTGCGAACCCGGGAGGTTCTCAAGGAGGTCTCCCGTCTCCTCGATAACAACCCGATCTTTCTGAAGAGGACCAAGGGGATCGGGGCCCTCACGGCCCAGGAGGCTCTCTCCTACGGCTTTACCGGCCCCCTCTTGAGGGCCAACGGGATTCTCTACGATGTCCGCCGCTTCTCCCCCTACTCCCTCTACCCCCGGGTGGAGTTCGAGATTCCCCTGGGCGAGAACGGGGACGTTTATGACCGTTACCGTGTCCGAATGGAGGAGATGGAGCAGAGCGCGAGAATCATCGAGCAGGGGTTGACACTCCTGGAAGGGGCTCCTCCCGCCGAGATCGGTGAAGAGACCGTCACCGCTCGTGAGGCACTGGAGATGACCAAGAGGGGCGATTCCATCGAACCCGAGAGGATCTCCCTGCCCCCCGGGTTGAAAGGGATGGAAGAGGAACGCCACGATGGAATTCTGGCCGCGGACCACCCGATGATCGCCCCCTCTAAGGCCCAGGTCTTCAACTCCATCGAGGGACTCGTCCACCAGTTCGTCTCCGTCATGGAGGGCTACGGTATCAAGCCCCCTCTGGGAGAGGTCTACAGGGCCGTGGAGGGGGGCAACGGAGAGCTCGGATTCTACCTTGTCTCCGACGGCAGCGATCGACCCTACCGCCTCCACCTCAGGGCTCCGGCCTTCCACCTCATGAGCGGCCTCTCCCGGATGATCGAAGGGGGGTACTTGGCCGACGTCATCCCCACCTTCGGTTCGATCAACATGATCGGCGGGGAGGTGGACCGATGAGGCTGGGACCGGTCCTGGAGGAGAAGATCCGCACCCTCATGGGAAGTTACGAGAGGGAGGAGTCGGCGCTGATTCCGGCGCTGATGGCCGTTCAGGCGGAGTACGGTTGCGTCGATTCCGAAGCCGCGGAAGAGGTCTCGGCCCTCTTCGAGATTACCCCGGAGAGGGTGGAAGAGGTTCTCTCCTTCTACTCCCTCCTTCAAAGGAGCCCCGGTGGAAGGCACCGGATTCTGCTCTGCCGCTCTCTGGTCTGCTCGGGAGGGGCCGAGAAGATTCTCAAGGTTCTTCAGGAGGAGTACTCCCTTCTGCCCGGGGGGACCTCTCCGGACGGGAGGTTTTCCCTCTTCCTGTGCGAATGTCTCGGCCATTGTGAGAAGGCTCCGGCCATCATGGTGGACGACAGGGTTTACGGGCCCCTAGGGGAGGGAAACCTCTTCTCCCTCCTGGAGGGGTTCAAGTGAGGAGACCGTGAACGATCGGATCTTCGAACCCCTCTTGAACGCGGAAAAGGGCGAAACCCTGGAAGGGTACGTTCGGCAGGGTGGGTACGCCTCCCTGCGCAAGGCCTTGGAGATGTCGCCCGGGGACATCGTGGAAGAGGTGAAGAACTCGAACCTCCGTGGACGCGGGGGCGCCGGTTTTCCTACGGGTCAGAAGTGGACTTTCCTCCCTCCTCCCGACGGCAAGGCCCGCTACCTGGTGGCCAACGCCGACGAAGGGGAGCCGGGAACCTTCAAGGATCGCTACATCTTGACCCGTGTTCCCCACCTGCTCCTGGAGGGGATGATCATCACTGCCTACGCCCTGGGGCTGACCAAGGGGTATATCTTCCTCCGCGGGGAGTACACCGAGGGAAGGGAGATGGTGGAGAGGGCCATAGCTGAGGCGGCAGACGCCGGGTTTCTCGGGAAGAACATTCTGGAATCGGCTTTCTCCTTCGATGTGGCCGTTCATTCCGGAGCGGGGGCCTACATCTGCGGCGAGGAGACGGCCCTGCTCGAGTCCCTGGAGGGGAAGAGGGGACACCCCCGCCTGAAGCCGCCCTTTCCGGCCTCTTCCGGCCT
>JAMOAD010000077.1 GCA_023621955.1 Acidobacteriota bacterium | reverse complement strand
GATCTCGGCGGTGTTTTGAAAGAGTCCGTGGATTTTCAGCCACGAAAGGTTGTATTCGTAGAGAGCCTGAAGCTCTTCGGTCTGAATCTTCTGAAGCATGAGGTGGGCGTCCACAACTTCCAGGGAGATCCCCAGCCCTGTGGAGAAGCGGGAATCCGCGAGTTTGAGGTTTTCCTCGGCCTCTTCGAGCCTGGTGGGGTAGGTCTCCAGGGAGTTCTTCTTCGCGTCGGCTTCGTAGTAGAGTTTATCGGAGAGGCTCTTGAGAAGGGTGACCACCTCTTTCTTCTTCTCTTCCACCTCCTGGATGAGCCTGTTGTCGGCCTGCATCTTGAAGATTTTTTCACCGGAGGAGAAGAGGTTCAGCTTGACGCCTACCCCGACGGCCCACTCGGGGTCGAGGAGGGAGAGGTCGTCTTTGGCGATCTCGTACCTGCCGAAGGCGTAGATCTGGGGGAGATACTCGGCCAGGTCGGCCTTCTTCTTGACCTTCACGAGGGCCTTCTTGATCTCCAGCTTCTTGAGGGTGCCGTTGTTGGCTTCAACCCGGGACCAGACCTCCCCGCTCTTCTCGCTCTTGGGAAGATACTTCAGAGGGGTCGTGAGGGTGACCTCGGCGTTGTCGGGAAGCTCCAAGAGGTTGCGAAGAACCGTTCTGGCCGTTGTCAGGTTGTCTTCGGAGTTCTTGAGGTTCTTCTGAGCCTCCGAGTGGGCGACCTTGGCCCTGAGAAGCTGGTATTTGGCGACCAGCCCCGATCGGTAGAGGTCTTCGGCCCTCTTGTAGTGGAGGCGGATCCCCTCTTCGGCCTTGCGGTGGATATCCACGACCGCCTCGAGAAGCTTGTTGAGGAAATAGATCCGTGAAGTCTCTTCGAGAACGGCTTCCCGCGATATCAGGAGCTCTTCGGTCCCCTCTTGAACCTGGAGGGAGGCGCCCCGGTTGAGGGCCTGAATCTTGCCTCCGATCCAGATCGGCTGGAAGAGCTCGATGTTGGTCCGGAAGACGTTCTGGTCCAGAAGGGTCATGTCGAGGTTGGGGATGACGTTGCCGATGGCCGTTGAGATGGCCTGGGAGTATACGCTCCTCTCTTGAGCGGTCAGAAACCTTCCAGACTTGAGCAACATCTGGGTATCCAGGTCGCTGAGCTTGTCCTGGGTCTGAAGGGCGATCAGGAGGTTGCGCATAGGATCGAGGTCGAGCACGATGGGGTCGTTCAGCTTGGTGTAGGAGAGGTTCAGGTTCAACCTGGGGAAGTACTTGGTCAGGGCTGTGCTCTTTTCGGCCTTGAGGTAGTCGATGTGCTTCTGTCGGGAGAGGAGTTCGTGGTTGACCGTTAACGCGCGGTCGATGGCGCGTTGAAGCGACCACTCTTCCCCGCTTAGAACCGCGACGAGAGAGAGGGTTGCCAGGAGAAGGGAAAGGAGCCTTCGTTTCATGATTTCCTCCTTGAGTTTTGAGGCTTCAAGAGGCCTTTGATAAGAGATGCTTCGATCATGGCGAAGATCTCTTGGACGGTCTCCTCAGGGCTTGCCTCTGGGGAAGGTTTTAAGATCTTTATCAGGACAACGCCGACCCAGAAGGAGATGATCCCCAGGATCAGATCCGAGTGCTTGGGGATGGAGAAGAGACCCTTCTCGGTCCCCTCCCTGAGAATCTGTCGTCCAAGTTCGACGTAGTGGCGGAAACTCGAAAAGACCAGGGGCTCCGGCCGTTCCAACTCCCTCCTCCGGAAGTCGACGAAGAGGATCAGGAAGAAGTCCGGATTCTCCAGGGAGAAGAGGATGCTCTCCTGGATATAGGCCGCGAGGCGGGAAAGGGCGTCCTTCTTGCCTTCCAGGCGGGTGGTGATCCTGGCCAGAAGGAGGGAGGAGCCGTAACGGTAGAGAGCGGAGAGGAGGCTCTCCTTGTTTCGGTAGTGGAGGTAGATAGAGCCGACGGCCATCCCCGACTCTTGCGCGATATCCCTCATGGAGGTTTCGCTGTAGCCCCTCCTGGCGAAGAGGCGACCTGCGGCCTCGAGAAGGGCGATCTCTTTATCGTTAACTGCTATTTTTTTCATCCTTTAGTGTGTTCTAGTGTTGAATGTTCGTTCAGGATATTACATCTTGGTGCCTTGGCTGTCAAGGGTGATGAAATTCTCTCTCTTCGCTCTTTTCCTACTCTTTCTGTGTCGGTGGTGACGAAAGTTTGGGAATGAAGTATAATATTTTCCTCCAGGTTAGAACCCATGACGCTCCATGTGATCATTATCGCCGGCTACTTCCTCTTCGTCCTTCTCCTCTCGGCCTCTACGAGGAAAGCCTCCTCCCGCTCTTCCAGCGATTTTCTCGTGGCCGGGCGCTCCATGGGGGTTTGGGTCTGCGCGTCGGTGATCGCCGGGGAGTGGCTCGGAGGAATGAGCACCATCGGCGTGAGCGAGTCGGCCTACCTGAAAGGGAGTCTTCAGCCTGTTCTCTACAACCTTTCCATAGCCTTGGGAATGGTGGTGATCGGCTTCACCGTGGCGGCCAAGTATAGGGAGAGGAGGGTCCATACGGTCAGCGAGATGCTGGTCCACCTCTTCGGGCCTGGGGCGCGCACGGCGACGGCCATTCCCTTCCTTCTGGCCTATGTGATCCTCGGCTTCGTTCAGCTTCAGACCTGTGCAGGGGTCATGAGCGGTGTCCTCCACCTTCCTTGGAACCTTTCTGTGCTCCTCTCCTCCCTGGTAACGACCCTTTACACCTACCTGGGAGGGATGCACGCCATCGCCTTGGTGAACATCGTCCACCTGGTGGTCCGTACCCTGGGAATCGGTTTGGCCTGTGTCCTGGGAATGATCAAGGTCGGGGGCTTCGGGGGCCTTCAGAGGAGCCTTCTCCTCTCCGGCGCTCCCGCCCACCCCTTCAACCCCTTTTCTGGAGGGTTGGACTACGCTCTGAGCCTCTTTCTCGGCGGATTCCTCGGCGGGCTGGCGGCTCAAGCCAGCATTCAGCCGATCTTTTCGGCCAAGGACCCCGCAACAGCCAAGAGGGCCTCTCTTCTCTCAAGCCTTCTGATCGCCCCCTTCGGGCTTTTGACGGCCTTGCTGGGCCTGATCGCCAGGACCGGGAACTTTGTCGATCCAGCCTCTCTTTCCAACACCAAGAGCGTTCTTCCCGCCCTCTTGGCCTCTCCCTCCTTCGTCTCCCCCTGGGTCGGGGGGATCGCCATCGCCGGAATCCTGGCCGCCATCCTCTCGACGGTGGCTCCGGTCAACTTCGCGGTCGTCACCATCGCCGCCAAGGATCTCTACCAGGCCAAGAACCCGGAAAGGGTCGATGACCACAGGCTCGTTGTCATCTCCCGGCGACTGGTGATTCTGGTCAACCTCCTCATCCTCCCTCTGGCCCTCTTCGTGAAGGGTTCAGTTCTGGACACGGCCTACCTCTCTTACTCCATACGCTCCATCGGCGGGGTGATCATCGTTCTGGCCCTCTACCGGCGGGGTTGGATCAACCTGATCGGCGTGAAGATGGCCTTCTGGGGAGGAATCGCGGCCATGGCCGCCCTGATCTTCCTCAACGCCCGGGGTGTTCTCCATGTTCCCCAGCTTTATGGAGCCCTGGGGGCGGCCCTCTTCTTCCTCTTCCTCGGGAGAGTCTTTGAGGCCCTCTCGAAGCGGCGTTGGAGAGGGAGCTGAAGCGGCGCCTGGGAAGCTTCGGACCAGAGCCTCAGGTTAGAGATAGAGAGGCCCTGTTCAGAAACCGGGAGGGAGGGACTCTCCTGACCGGGGGGGAAGCCTCTTCATCTCCTCCAGTGTGGAGAAGAAACGCTTGATCAAAGGGTCGCACCGGATGTCCCCTCTCCTGAGGGGGCGGGCAAGGGTGATTCCCTCCAAGGAGCGGCACCTGCTGAGGGCGACGTAGACCTGTCCTGACGCGAAGGCCCCGCTTCCCAGGTCGATGAGGGCGTTGTCCAGGGTCTTTCCTTGGCTCTTGTGGATGGTCACGGCCCAGGCGAGCATCAGGGGAAACTGGGTGTAGGATCCGGTCTCTTCTGTGACGATCTTGTCTTTCTCCGGATCGTAGACGTACCTGTAACTCATCCAACTGGTCCGTCGAACCTCGACGGTGCCGCCCTTCGGGCCCGAGACGGGCTCGACCAGGACGATCGGCTCGTCGATCCCCCGAACCACACCGAGAGTCCCGTTGACCCACCTCCTTCCCTCATCGTTCTTCGTGAACATGACTCGGGCGCCGATCTTCAGAGTGAGGTTGATGGGGGAGGGGAGCCTCTCCGCCTCCAGAGAGAAACGGCCGGTGGTCTCGCCCCAAAGGACCCTCTCCTGCCCGGGTAGCCTCTCCAGCTCGTCACCGTTGATCTTGTCCGCCAGGGCGTTGGTCGTGGTGAGCGTGATCTGCCGGGGGAGAGAGCCTCTTGCCAGACAGCGTTCGTTAAGCGTTCTCAGACTCTCGTCGATCCTCTCGCCTACCCGTAGATCGTTGAGAAGGGCGATGAAAGTGGGATCTTCCTGCCGGTAGACCCGGGTGAGCTCCAGGGGGATGAGGGAACACCTTCTCATGGCGAGGGAGGAGAAGAAATAGGGGCTCTTGTAACCTTTCGAGAGGAGAAGGGAGCGGTCTCTCTCCGGTACCACCGGGGGTAGCTGGAAGAGGTCTCCGACCATGAGCAGTCTCACACCCCCGAAGGGGAGCTCGTTCTCCCTGTTTTTTCTCAGAAAGATGTCGATGGAGTCGAGGAGGTCGCAACGGACCATGGAGATCTCGTCGATGATCAGGAGCTCAAGCTTTCGGTAGAGCCTCCGGTCGGGAACCCTCTTGATCTCCTCCCCGTCGAGAA
>JAMOAD010000183.1 GCA_023621955.1 Acidobacteriota bacterium | reverse complement strand
AGGTTACTCTTTCTTATCTCCGGAGATCAGCCTCAGAAAGGCCACGAAAAGAGAGGAGAAGATCAGCGCCCAGATCACCGGGAAAGGGTGTCCCCCTACGATCGGGCTCCAGAGAAGGGGCCAACCGAAATGCTTGGCCGCAAGGGTTCCCAGAAAGGCACCGATGAAACCAAGAGCGATGGAGCCGAAACAGCCGAGGTTCCTTCTCCCTCCCAGACGGGCGCCGATGGATCCAATCAGAGAGGCGATCACCAACAGGATAAGCAGAGAGAGAAACGACATGGCAATATTCTTACAGAAAAACACCCTTCCCGCAAGGGACTCCGAGGAGCGATGCTCTCAACAGGAGTTGTCAGAGCTCCCGGGTATGAAAGGTATCCCCCTGCCGTAGGTCCCCGGTCTTGAAGCCCTGGGTGAACCACCGTACCCTCTGCTCCGATGTCCCGTGGGTAAAGGCGTCGGGAACCACCTGCCCGGTCTGCATCTTCTGGAGCCTATCGTCGCCGACGGCCGCGGCGGCGTTGAGCCCCTCTTCGATGTCTCCCTGTTCCAGGATATCCTTCGTCCTCTGGGCGTGGTGGGCCCAGACCCCCGCCAGAAAGTCGGCCTGAAGCTCAAGACGGACCGTAAGCCTGTTGAGCTCTTTTTTGCTGAGACTTGAGCGCTGATCGTCCACTTCGGCCATGGTGCCCAGGAGCGTCTGAACATGGTGCCCGATCTCGTGGGCGATGACATAGGCCTGGGCGAAGTCGCCGGTAGCGTTAAGCCGCTCCTGGAGTTCCTTAAAAAATTCCAAATCGATATAGACCTTCTCGTCACCGGGACAGTAGAAGGGTCCCGTCGCCGACTGGGCGAAGCCGCAGGCCGATTCGACGGACCCCGAAAAGAGAACCAGCTTCGGTTCCCTGTACTCCCTGTTCATCTGCTGGAAGAGTTCCTTCCACACGTCTTCGGTAGAGGCTAGGATTACCGAGACAAACTCCCCCGCCTCTTTCTCTTCTGCGGTCAGAGGTTGAACCTGCTGAGACTCGGAGGCGGAAGGCGCCTGAAAGGTCTGCACAGCCTTCTCCGGGTCTCCGCCCAAGAAAATGATCAGGAGGGTTACAACGATGGCTCCCAAGCCTCCGCCGAGGGCGACGTTCCGTCCTCGGTTCCCCCGGAGATCCTCAACGTTCTCGCTTTGCCTGTTCCCTCTCCAGCGCATCGGATACCCTCCCCTATTATGGTCTTCTCGGCGCTTCTTTCCTTTGAATTTTGCCTAAAATTGTGAGAATTGTCAATTCCAGGGAGGAGGAGGGTTCCTCCTCCCTGGAAGCTCATCACGGCTAAGAGTGTAATAATTGAACTCCCTGCCCGGGAGAAGGTTCAGCGGATCGGACGGAGGGTCCGATCCGCCTCTTCCCTCTCACCTCAGTGGTTATGGCAGGAGCAGCCCCCTCCCTCGTCCCCATGGCTGTGGCAGGAGCAACCGCCCTCCCCCTGGTGGCTGTGGTCACAGAGGGTGGGAGTGTTCTTCAGAGTCCCCGCAAGGTAGCTCTCCACGACCTTCTCTGTGGGAAGCTCGGGAACGCCGATGAAAGGTAGGATTCCGGATTCTTCCAGGCTCTCCTTGGCTCCGGCGCCCATGCCTCCGGCCAGAACCAGGCAGACTCCCTGCTCTTTAAGCCAGGAAGCGAGCGCTCCGTGGTCGTGGGGAGGAGGAGTCGCCTCCTTCGTGGCAACCACCTTCCCCTCCTGAACGGTATAGAATCGGAAGAGGGGCGCATGGCCGAAGTGGGAGCTTAGAGTCCCGTCGGGGAGGGCGGGAACGGCGATGACTCCCTGGCTGATCGGTTTCCGGGCACGGTCCTGCTCAGCGATGATCTCTTCGACCCTGGAAGCGGCCTTCATGAAGGCCTCGGCGCCCGGTTTCTTGGCGTAGTTGAAGACATAGGCCTTTCCCTGATCACCGCTGGTGCCGAGGTCGACGTCGAAGGGAACCCGGGCCAAGAGCTCGACTCCAAACTCCTCTTCGAGCCTCGCGGCCCCTCCGGAGGGAAAGAGTTCAACCGAGTGTCCGCAATGGGGGCAGACCATGGCTCCCATGTTCTCTACGAAGCCCAAGATGGGAACCTGGAGCTGGTTGAGAAAATCGATGGACTTTCTGACGTCCAAGTAGGAGACCTCCTGAGGGGTGGAGACAACTACGGCTCCGTCCACAGGAGTCAACTCCTGGAGGACGCTCAAGGGTTCATCGCCTGTTCCGGGCGGACAATCTACGACCAGGTAGTCCAACTCGGGCCAGGAGATATCGGTCATGAACTGCTGGATCAGCTTCATCTTCATGGGGCCCCTCCAGATGATCGCCTGATCAGGGCTCTCCAGGAGAGAGGCCGTGGAGAGGGCGTAGAGGTTTGTCAAAACTTCCACGGGTAAGAGACGCCCGCTCTTCTGGTCGGTTCCCAGAGGACGACCTTCGATTCCCACCATCTTCGCCAAAGAGGGACCGTGGATATCCACATCCATGATTCCGACCTTGTACCCCTTCATGAGAAGGGCGTAGGCAAGGTTTACGGCGACCGTGCTCTTCCCGACCCCTCCCTTACCGCTGAGAACGACGATTCGATGCTTAACCCGGCCGAGGTTCTCCTCTTTCCAAACTTTCTGTTGTTCAAGATTTTCCGTCATGATTTCTCCTTTCCATGTTCTCTATGATCACCGGGCTCTTCGCCCGAGTAGGAAGAACAACTCCCGCGGTCTGCTTTACACTTATGGCATCGACCGCAGCCTTGAAAAAGACAGTGTTCCAAAGGTTCGGGTTCGAGAGAGCCGCACTGGGGACAGGAGACGGTCTCTTCCGGGGAAGAAAAGTTGCTCATGCACCGATGACAGTGGTACCAGGCGCTCTCGTAACGAACCTTTCCCCCTTGAATCACCAGGGGGCGGCCCTCTACGAAGGCGACGGCCACCTTCCGGCGGGCCTCCTCGTAGACTCTCGTATAGGTCGGCCGGGAGACGCCCATCCGTCGGGCCCCCTCCTCCTGACCCAAGCCCTCGTAATCGCAGATCTTCAGGGCCTCGTACTCCTCCAGGGCCAGCTCGACGGGGTTGCCCTCTTTGGCCCCCCACCCGTAAGGGAGGAAGCCCTTGACCGGGGGAGGAGAGGAGAGTCGGCGGCAGAGTTTAGGACGGGCCATAGAAGATTATAATGAACTTTTGTTCATAATACAAGAGGGGGAAAAGGGGTTTCCCGTCTCTTGTGAAATTTCTTACCTGTCCGGTTGAAGCTCTGTGAAGAAAACCGATCCCCTGGCCATCTCTTCCCGAGCTCGTGGATCAGTTTCGCTCCTCTTGGCGGCTTCCAGATCGGTCCTGTACATGGTGAACTCGCACTCCCGGACATACCTTGCCGCCCTCTCCCGGACCCGGGGTGAGGAGTCGTAAAGAAGCCCCTGAACCCATCGTTTCGCGTCCCAAGAGAGATTCTCCTGGAGCCAGTCGAGAGCGGCTATCTTATCCCCTTCGCCCCCGTAGAGCAGAGTCGTGAAGTAACCGGCCTCTCTCTTGAGCATCTCCTTGGAAAAGAGGATCTCCCTCTCGAAGAGGGCCGGGCGGACAACCTGGGGAGCATAGGGGACAAAATCTCTGCGGGCCGCCCACCTGACCATCCGTGGAACCATCCACCTCATCCCGGGGGTGGCTTCGGGATGGGCGATCACGCTGACGATCCTTCCCTTCCCGTAACCGTTCGTTACGATGAAGGGCTTCCGGTTGGTCATGTTTGCAGGGGCGTCTCCCTCTTCGTGGACATCGCTCTCCATCAGGGCGAGGAGATCGTGGCGGACCCCATCCTGGGCGTCCACGAAGACGGGGCCCTCGTAGTAGACGAGGTAGTTCATCGGCCTCTGGGCCAACTCGGGAAAGAGCCTCTTACCCTCAGGGGTGAGAGAGAACTTGACGACCCCGTGGCCCCGGTTGTCGTGCTCGATGTCGATCGCCTTGTTCCCGTTGAGGGCGAGGGAGGCGTACCCGGGGGTGTTGGAGAAGAGGTAGGCTCCCGCACAGATTCCCAGGGCCCCCTTTCCGGATTCGATGAAGCGCCTGATCCTTTCGTGGTTTTCGGCTCCCAGGGTGAGGAACTGACGGCTCCCTCCCCCACCTGGGATGATCAAGACATCCAAACGGTCGAGGGCTCGGGAGGCGATTTGAGAGGGCGTCACTGTCTCCACCTCCATGGCCGGGTCGACCTTGACGGCTTCGACAGCCTCCCAAACGCAGGTCTGGGCCCCTCCGTACCCGTCGAAGACGCCGACCCGGATCCTCTCTTCCGAGAGGAGAAGGAAGCCTCCCCCCAGGAGAAGAGTCACCACCAAAAGAACCGTTTTCCTTCCCATAGGTCAGTAGCCCTCCTTTCTTCGGTCTTCCCCCGGAAGGGGTGATACGATCAGACCGGGCTCTTCCCCTCTTTCCCGTTCTCAGGAGAGGAAGAGGTGACGATGTTGATCTTCTCGAAACCTTTCCCGTAGACCCCCATGACCCTTCCCACCGAGAGGAAGGCCTTAGGATCTTCCTCCTTGATGATCCGGTAGACCTGGTGGATCTCGTTCTTGCGCACCACCACCATGACCACGGAGCAATCCTCGCCGGTATACCATCCCCGCCCGTTCAGAAAGGTGGCCCCCCGGTGAAGCTCGTTGCCGATTCTGTCGGCGATGGCGTTGGAGGCGTCCTTTGAGAAGACGAAGATCTGGGCCGACTCCTTCCGGCCTTCGATCACGGCGTCGACGGCGTAGGCGATCACCGCCATGGTCACGTAGCCGTAGACAAGCTTCTCGGAGGAACGGAAC
>JAMOAD010000187.1 GCA_023621955.1 Acidobacteriota bacterium | reverse complement strand
GCCTCCCAAAAGATCGTCTCCCGTGTCGCCTCCAACCCTCTCTTCCGCCTCAGGGGCGTGCTCTCCACTCCCGTCAACACCTTGGAACTCCTTCGCAAGGGAGAGGTCAAGACGGTCCTTTTCCTCAGGAAACCCTTCAGGAGGGTCGAAGGCCGCTCCTTGGACGTGCAGATTCTCTCCGACGGAGTCGACGCCAACACCTCCCAAATCGCCGCGGGGTACCTCAACGGCATCGTCTCCCAGAGTTCCCAGGCCGGGCCCTCCGCTCCCATCCAGATCTCCCCGCTGGTCCGGTACAACCCTGAACTCAAGAGCCTCTACTACATGGGACCGGGAATCGTCGCCCTCTTGCTCACCGTCATAGGGATCTTTCTCGGCTCCATGGCCCTGGTGAGGGAGAAAGAGCAACAGACCCTGGACACACTGCTGATCTCCAGGCTTCCCCGCTGGGAGATCTACTTGGGCAAGGCGGTTCCCCTGCTACTCATCGGCTTTGTCGAGATGGTCTTGGCGACCTCCATCGTGATTCTCCTCTTCTCGATTCCTGTCAGGGGGAGTCTCCCCCTCCTCTTCCTTTCGGGAACCCTCTACCTGACCTCCATCATCGCCTTCGGCCTCTTCCTCTCCACTCTCGCGTCGACTCAGCAAGAGGCCATGTTCTACGGCTGGTTCGCCATGATGACCGCCATCCTCCTTTCGGGCTTCTTCACCCCCTTGGAGAACATCCCCCCCGCCCTGCGTTGGATCACGGCGGTCAACCCCCTGCGTTACTTCCTGGAGATCGTGAGGGAAATTTTTCTCAAGGGGAACGGCCTCGGCAGTTTCGCCCCCAAGCTGGGGGCCCTGGCGGTCATGTCCGTCTCCATCACCCTCTTCTCCATCGGCGCCTTCAAGAGGTTTGTCAAGCGTTAGAGGTTCTCCCCTCGACCAGGGAGAGATGTCCTTTTCCACTTACTCCGGTAAAGCAAGAAATCGAGACTCCGTAAGTGCTCCCGCTACTCCTCTCAAGATATGGTAAAATAGTGCGCAACTTTGGAGCCTCCATGACAAGAAAGACCTTATTCCCTCTCCTCTTCGTTCTTTTTACCCTGCCGACTTGGGCGCAGCGGGCGCTCATTCTCTACGACGGCCAACCGAACAGATCTGAAGCCTTCATCGTCTCCCACTACATAGAGAACCTTCTCGGCCACTTCACCCTCTCGGGAGTGGATGTTCTTCCCCTCTCCGCCTACCGTCCCGGAACCCTTAAGGGAAAAGACTTTCTCTTCGTCGCCTCCTGCGATCGGAAGACCCGTTTTTCGTCTTCCCTGCTCCGGGATCTTGCCAGAAGCCGTTCCCCTCTCTTCTGGATCAACCACAACGTCGACCAGTTCCTGGCCCTCTCGCCCACACTCCCCATCACCTTCGAAAAAACCGTCACGGCCCAGGGAAGCCAGGTCTTCTACAAGGCGACGGACTTCCCCCAAGAGGGCCCTCTGATCAACCTGATCAAGGTCAGAGATCCCAAGAGGGTCACCGTCTGGTCAACCTTGAAGGAGAAAAGCGGGAGCTTCCGCCCCTACATCGTTCAGAGCGGCAGGTTCTGGTACGTCGTCGATTCTCCCTTCTCCTTCTCCGAAGAGGGCGGAAGAAATTTAATCTTCGCCGATCTCCTCCACGACTTTCTCGGACAGAACCATCCGGCCTCCCGCAACGCCCTGATCCGCCTGGAGGACATCAACCCCGACGAAGAGCCCGAGGGTTTCCGCAGGGTCATCGAGTATCTCCACGACCAGAAGATCCCCTTTCAGATCTCCTTCATTCCGATCTACCGAGACCCTGCCCTCCAGTACGAGGTGCTCCTCTCGGAGAGGCCGGAGATTCTCCAACTCCTCCAAAAGGCTCAGGGAATGGGCGGGACCCTTGTGATGCACGGGGTCACCCACCAATACCGGGGCTCTTCAGGGGACGACTACGAGTTCTGGGACGAGGCGGCGGGGCGCCCTATATCCAACGACTCCCCTGAATGGCTCGACCAGAGGCTTCAATCGGGCCTCGACGAACTCTCCCGGCACGGTCTTATCCCCCTTGCCTGGGAGACCCCCCACTACTCAGCCGCCCAACAAGACTACCCGGTCTTCAAGAAGTATTTCACCACTCTCAACGAACGGGTCATGGCTACAGACTTCGAAGGGACTCAGCAACTCTTCCCTTACACAGTCAGGCTCCGCGGTTCCGGCCTCTTCATTGTCCCTGAAAACTGCGGCTTCATCGACGAAAACAAGCCGGAGCCCCAGAAGGTTCTCGACGCGGCCAGGAGAATGCTGACCGTAAGGGACGGAATCGCCTCCTTCTTCTTCCACCCCTTTGTCGATATCCGCCACCTTCAAATCATCGTCAAGGGTATGCGCAAACAGGGGTGGAACTTCATCTCCCTCAGGGACTTCCCCTGCACCTACCGTTACGAGAACCAATGGGCCACGACTGTGAGTGGAAAGGCTTCCCTCAACCTCGCGAAAGAGTACCTCCGGGAGAGAACCTACGCCCCCGACGGAAAGCTCAGGAAAGAGGTGCTCTCCCCTAACCGCTTGATCGGAAAGCTGGAGAGAACGGCCTCCCTATCAAAGGGAGAGCTCTACCTTCTCCAATCCCTTCCCATCCTCCCTCCCCATCCACCCTCTTTCTGGGAGAGGGTGAAGTCACGCTGGCTGACCCACAAGGCGAAAAGCAGCGTCAGAGAGCCTCTTCTTAAGGCGAACCGAACTCTCCTTCTCAAGGTGAAACCCCGGGGCGAGGAGGAGAGGAACGACCAAGAGAGCCTCTTCTCGGTCTTCTCCATCTACGGGTTCAACCCTGAGGTTCAAACTCTGGGGACCCGGAAGCGGCTGACCTTTCAGGGATACGACATCATCGTCGTTCCCAACCCTGCGGCGCAACAGCTCATGAAAGTGGAGATCAACTCCCTCCTTGAGTTTGTCGAGAACGGCGGGCTCCTTGTCACGGATGGACGGACACCTTTGGCCGAGAGCCTTGGCCTGGGCTTCGAAGAGCGGAAGGTTACGGTTAGGGAGGTCAAAGACCTCACCGTTCCCTCCAGAAACATCCGTTGGAACCCAGCCGTCCAGATCAACCCCGCCTACTCAAGCGGGGCCATCGTCAACTGTCAGAGCTCGGTGAAGGGAATCCCCTTGGCTATGACCCAGAAGCTTGGACGGGGTCGCTTCCTCTACCTTTCAGCCCCCTTCGACCCCTATACCCCCTACGGCATCAGCCGCTACCCCCACATCCCCTTCTACCTCAAGAACACCCTGGGAGCCTCTTTCCGTATCCGAAGGAACAACCTGGAGTTCTACTTCGACCCCGGCCTCCGTCAAGCGACTCTCTGGGAGGGACTTGTCAAGAGGTGGAAAGCGGCCGGCGTGAAGATCGTCTACGTCGCCGGGTGGCACTTCTACCCCAAATACCGCTTCCTCTACCCCTACTTCGTCAAGCTTTGCCATAGCGCAGGAATAGCCGCTTATGCCTGGTTCGAGTTTCCCTATGTCTCCCCCCTCTTCTGGGAACAGCATCCCCAGTGGAGGGAGAAGTCGGCGACCTTGGAAGACGGAAGGTCCAGTTGGCGTCTCTCCATGAACCTGATCAACCCAGAGGCCAGGAAGGCCGTCAAAGAGTTCATGGTGGAGTTTCTCTCCGCCGCTGACTGGGACGGGGTCAACCTCGCCGAGCTCCACTACGACACCAACGGCCCCGAGGATCCCGCACGTTTTCTCCCCTTCAACGACGATGTACGCCGGGAGTTCAAGAGGAGAGAGAGGGTCGATCCGACGCTCCTCTTTCAGCCCCACAGCCCCTACTACTACAAGAAGAAGCCCCAACTCTACGGAAAGTTTCTCCTCTACCGGCAAGAGCTTTTAACAGAGCTCCACGCCGACTTTCTTCAAACCTTGCAAGAGTTTCAAAAGAACCGAGGCAAGCCCATGGAGACCATCGTCACCGTCATGGACTCCCTCTACCACCCGGAGATTCCTGAACTTTGCGGCATCAAGACCGAGGAGATCGTCTCCCTCATGGACCGTTTTCCCTTCACTCTCCAGGTGGAAGACCCGGCCAGAAGCTGGAGCGGTCCCCCCTCCCGATACGCGGAGTACTACAAAGGCTACGAGAAGATCGTCAAGGACCCCTCGCGCCTCATGTTCGACATCAACGTTGTAGAGCGTTCGAACATAGAAGGTAGCCACCTCACCTCCCCTTACGCCTTGGGGACAGAGTTAGGAACAACCCTCTACTATGCGGCGGCTCCGTCCGGAAGGGCCGGCATCTATTCAGAATCCACCGTCAGCCCCATGGACATGGACCTTCTTCCCTTCGTCATGGGATCGGACGTCAAGATGGAGAGCCATGGTCAAGGTTTTCTCTTTCACGCCGCCAAGCCTTTCACGCTCAACGTCACAGACCCGGAGCTGATCCCCTTCATCAACGGGGACCGATGGCCCTTTCACTCTCCCAGGGGCATTTCCATCCCCTCGGGAGAAAACCTTCTCACCTTTAAGAGGGACCGTTCCCTGAACCTGTCGGCCTTGGAGACCCAGATCTCTTTCGAAGGGGACATCTACGATTTGACGGCGGTAGGCTCCCTCTACGGACTTCGCTACAGCTCCCCCACCCCTGTCGCCATGAGCTTCACCCGTCCCCTGGAAGGGATCCATGTGGACGGGAAGAGTCTCTCCTACTCCCTCGAAAAAGAGACAGTCCTTCTTCCCCAAGGGGAACACCGGTTGGAAATCCTGACCCAAAGCGCTCCATCCTACGCCGTCGACCTGGTAGGTTACCTCTCCTCCTGGGCCTTCTACACGGTGGGGCTCCTCTCCGTCCTCCTCTTAGCCGGGCTCTACCTCTACGCAAGGTGCAAACGATGAGATCCATCTTCCTGTTTCT
>JAMOAD010000040.1 GCA_023621955.1 Acidobacteriota bacterium | reverse complement strand
CTGGTTGATGCTGAGGGGGTAGTCCACGATCTTCTGGTAGTTGATGCCGTCGCAGAAGGGGATCTCGTCGGAGTGGAAACGGGGCTGGCCCATGTTGACGCGGATCCAGCGGATATGCCCCTCCTCTTTGAGCAGCTTGACCTCTCTTCTTCCCGCCTTCGTCTCGAAGATCACCTGTCCCTCCGGGGGAGGGGGCGTTCGGGAGAGGGCGTAGGCTCCGGCGATGATCAAGCCGTTGCCGGAGATCTCCGCTTCGCTGCCGTTGTTGTTCCAGATGCGGAACTGGTAGCGGCCCTGTTCCAAGGGTGTGAGAAAGAGGACGCCGTCAGATCCGAGACCGAAGTGGCGGTCACATACCCTCAAAGCCGTGTCCCTCAGGGCCGCGAAAGAGGTCTCCCTGTAGTTGTTGATGACCAGAAAGTCATTGCCGGAGGCTTGAAACTTATCGATTTTCATCGGAGGCGGAGACTCCTTAAGAGTTCAATTTTTGAGCCGGAATTATCGAAGGCGACCAGACGGAAGAGAACGGCGCCTCTGCTTTTGGCGGCCGCTACGACTCTGTTCAGGTCTTGAAGGGTATCGACTTTTGTACGGTTGGCCTCGACGATGATCAACCCTTTCTGGAGGCCCGCGTCGTAAGCGGGAGAGAGGGGCTTGACGTCCATGATGAGAAGACCTCCCTTGTAGGGGATCCCGTAATTTTCAGCCACCTTGGAGGTCAGGGCCGTGAGGGTGAGGCCGAGCTCTTCACTGACGTTGGAGACGGCGTCGCCCTTGTCGGCCGGAAGGCTCTCGTCTCCTTTATCGCCGAGTTTGCTCACCTTGATCGAGATGTCTCGGCTCTTACCGTCCCGAAGGACGCCCAGGGTGACGACCTGACCAGGCTTGGTAGAACCGATCTTCAACTTCAGAGCCGTAGCGTTCTTGATAGGCTCGGAGTTGCACTTGACGACAACGTCGTAGGCCTTCAGTCCGGCCGTGTCGGCGGGGCCTCCTGGAACGACCTGGGCGATCAGGGCCCCTGTCGTCGAGGCGAGTCCCAGAGCCTCCTTGTCTGCGGGGCCGATGTCCTGTATCGAGACACCCATGTAGCCGCGCTCCACCTTTCCGCTCCCCTTCAGGGCGGTAACGATGGTCTTGACGATGTTGGAGGGGATGGCGAAGCCGATCCCTACGCTTCCCTGGTTGGGGGAGAGAATGACCGAGTTGACTCCGATCACCTCACCCCTGAGGTTGACAAGGGGGCCTCCGGAGTTTCCTCTGTTGATGGCCGCGTCGGTCTGGATGTAATCGGCGTACTCCGCTGTGTCGAGCTGACGCCCCTTGGCGGAGATGATGCCGGCGGTAACGGTGAACTCCGTCTGCAGGGGGTTGCCAACGGCCAGGACCCACTCTCCGACCCGAACCGTGGAGGAGTCACCCAGGGGGAGGAAGGGGAAGCTCTTCCCTTCGACTTTCAGGAGGGCGAGATCCGTCTTGGGGTCGGTCCCGACGATCTTGGCCTTGTATTCGTTCCCATCGAAGGTCGAAACCGTGACCTTCTGGGCCTTCTCCACGACATGGTTGTTCGTGACGATGTACCCGTCGGCGCTGATGAAGAAGCCCGATCCGAAGCCTTGGACCGGGACATTGCGCTGTTGGGGGACGCTGAAAAAGCGGCGCCAGAAATCACCGAAAAGGTCGTCTTCACCGAAGGGGGTGCCGCCGCTTCGGCTCTCGGTCTCCATGAAACCCTCGGAGAGGATCTTCACCACTCCGGGAGTGACTTTCTCGGCGGTCGTCGAGAAATCGGAAGGTTCACCGGCGGGGACGCCGGAGGCGTAGACAGGGAGAGTCGAATAGGCGGGGCGACGGGGGTTCAGAACACCGGAGAAAAACCAGGCGCCCAGGGCGAAACCGATCAGAAGGAAGAGGGTACCGAAGAGCCAACGTTTCTTGTCGTTCATGATTACCTCCAAGGATCGAGTGAGATCACAAACAAGAGATAAGAGATACCACACTCTCGGGGCTTTTTCAACCGGGAGAGTCATGGAAGGGAGTACCTCTTTCGTGTATAATTTCCTTCGGTTTGTCGCGATTCCGCTAAGGAGGTGAACCATGGCTAACTTCGATCAGTATACCCTCAAGGCCCAGGAGGCCTTTCAAGAGGCCCAGCGAGAGGCTCAGGAGAGGGGAAACCCCGAGCTGACGACGGAGCATCTCCTCCTTGCCCTGATCGATCAGCCCGAAGGGTTGGTTGCTCCCCTTCTGGCCAAGGCGGATATTCCCTCCTCCTCCCTCCGGGAGGACCTTCTGAAAGAGCTTGAAAAACTGCCCAGGGCCAAGGGGGGGGAGTTGGTGATGTCCAGCGCCCTCCGCAGGCTTCTCGTTTCGGCCGCCGAGGAGGCGAAGGTTTTCAAGGATGAGTACATCTCTACGGAGCATCTTCTCCTGGCCATCCTTAAAGAGGAGAGCCAACCCTCTTCGCGGCTCCTCAAGAAGCGGGGGCTGAAGGAGGAGAACCTCCTGGCGGCCCTGAGGGAGTTGAGGGGAAGCCACAGGGTTACGGACCAGAACCCGGAGGAGAAGTTCCAGGCTCTCCAGCGGTACGCCAAGGACCTCACCGAGATGGCCAGGACGGGGAAGCTCGACCCCGTCATCGGCAGGGACAACGAGGTGAGGTCGGTGATCCAGGTTCTCTCGCGGAAGAAGAAGAACAACCCGGCCCTCATCGGCGAGGCGGGGGTTGGAAAAACCGCTATCGTCGAGGGGTTGGCCCAGAGAATCGTCAACGGCGATGTTCCCGACTCTTTGAAGAACAAGAGAATCCTCGCCCTGGACATGGGAGCCCTCCTGGCGGGGGCGAAGTTCAGAGGCGAGTTCGAGGAGAGGTTGAAGGCCGTGGTGAAGGAGATTCTCGAGAGTGAAGGGGAGATCATCCTCTTCATCGATGAGATGCATACCATCGTCGGTGCCGGCGCGGCGGAGGGGGCCGTGGACGCCTCCAACATTCTCAAGCCCTCCTTGGCCAGGGGAGAGCTCAAGGCCATCGGGGCGACGACCCTCAACGAATACAAGAAGTATGTGGAGAAGGACCCCGCCCTGGAACGCCGTTTTCAGCCGGTCTTCGTGGCCGAGCCGACGGTGGAGGACACCGTCGCCATCCTCCGCGGGCTCAAGGAGAGGTACGAGGCCTTCCACGGGATCAAGATCAAAGATTCCGCCCTGGTCGCCGCCGCGACGCTCTCCTACAGGTACCTTCCGGATCGTAAGCTTCCGGATAAAGCGATCGACCTTGTGGATGAGACCGCCGCTAAGCTCAGAATCGAGATTGATTCCATGCCCCTGGAGGTGGACACCCTGGAAAGGCGGAGAATCCAGCTGGAAATAGAGCGACAGGCCCTCTCCAAAGAGAGCGACCCCGCCTGCACCGAACGACTCGGCGAAGTGGACAGAGAACTGGGAAACCTCCGGGAGGAGTCGGAGACGAAGAAGGCCCAGTGGAACAGGGAGAAGGAGATTATCCGCCGGATCGGCGAGACCCAGGAGCGACTGGACAAGATCAAGACCGAGGAGAAAAAACTCGAGCGGGAGGGGCAACTGGAGAAGATCGCCGAGCTCAGATACGGTCGCCTTCCCACACTTCAGGCCGAACTCGAAAGGCTCAGTCGGGAACTGCGAGAGGTTCAGAAGAGCGGGGGGCTCTTGAAGGAGGAGATCGGCGAAGAGGATATCGCCGAGACGATTTCGTCTTGGACGGGGATTCCCGTCTCCAACCTCATGGAGGGGGAGAGGAAGAAACTGGTCTCCATGGAGGAGAGGCTGCACCAACGGGTGATCGGTCAAGAGGAGGCGGTCTCGGCGGTCTCCGACGCGGTTCGCCGCTCCCGGGCTGGACTCCAAGACCCCCGGCGTCCTATCGGCTCTTTTCTCTTCCTCGGCCCCACCGGTGTCGGGAAGACTGAACTGGCCAAGAGCTTGGCGGAATTTCTCTTTGACGACGAACGCGCCATGGTCCGGCTGGACATGTCTGAGTACATGGAGAAGCATTCGGTGGCCAAACTTATCGGCGCTCCTCCAGGGTACGTCGGGTACGAGGAGGGAGGACAACTGACCGAGAGAGTTCGGCGCCGTCCCTACGCGGTTCTCCTCCTGGACGAGATTGAGAAGGCCCATCCCGATGTTTTCAACATCCTCCTTCAGATCCTGGACGACGGCCGTCTCACCGATGCCAAGGGGCGGACAGTGGACTTCCGCAACACCGTGATCATCATGACCTCCAACCTGGGTTCCTTGGCGATTCTTGAGCACCAGGGGGAGGGGAAGGAGTTGGAAAAGGAGCTGAACCGCCTTCTCAAGGAGACCTTCAAGCCTGAATTCCTCAACCGTATCGACGAGACGATCCTCTTCAAGCCTCTGGACAAGAGCAGCCTCGTCAAGATCGTCTCCCTTCAGGTGGAGCAACTGCAAAAGCTCCTGACCGGGGAGAAGATCGGCCTGGAGTTAACTCCGGCGGCGATGGAACGTTTGGCCTCCGAGGGGTTCGACCCCCAGTTCGGGGCGAGGCCTCTGCGTCGGCTTATCCAGAGAGAGATTCAGAACCGGTTGGCCAAGGAGATCCTGGAGGGTCGGCTTCAGCCCGGGGATAAGGTCGAAGTGGATTGGGAAGGAGAGTATACCTTAAGGAGAAAGGGATGAGACAAAAATCGGCTCAGCCGGCCGTTTCGATCATCGTGCCCATCTTCAACGAAGAGGAGAATCTGCCTCACCTCTACGGGGAGGTCGTCGCCGCCCTGGAGGGGTGGAGGCCTGACTTCGAGCTTATCTTGATCGATGACGGCTCCCGTGACCGCTCCTGGTCGGTGATCGAAGGGTTATGCAAGAGAGACCCCCGGGTCAAGGGGGTTCGTTTCAGAGGGAACTTCGGCCAGACCGCCGC
>JAMOAD010000371.1 GCA_023621955.1 Acidobacteriota bacterium | reverse complement strand
CCAGTCGTAACTCTCCACTCTCTCCTTCAAGAGCCCGCAGACTCTTTCCAGAAGAGCATTCCCCTCCCCCTGAGATGAGACCAACCCCTCGATCTCCCCGAGGAGTTCCGAAAAAAGCCTCTCCTTCGTCATGGTTGGCCCCCTTCCCGGGAGAGTCCCTTCTCTTTGAGCTCCTCCCAGGAACCGAAGGCCCTCCTCAGATGGGGGATCACGATCGATCCTCCCACGACCAAGGCCACCGAGAAGGCCTCCTCCACCTCCTGGTCGGTCACCTTCTCCTCGTAACAACGGATCAGGTGGTAAAGGATACAGTCGTCGCACCTCAGGACCAGGGAGGCCGTCAGCCCCAGCAACTCTTTCGTCTTCGCCGATAGGGCGCCCTCCTTGTAGACCGCCGCGTCCAGGGTGAAAAACTTCTTGATGTTCTCCTTCCCTCTCCTGAGGACAATGGAGTTAAGACGCTCCCGCTCCCGTCGAAACTCCTCGACAGGGCTCTTCTCTCTTCGTTTGATCTCTTCGCTCATGAGAATCTCCTTTCTCCCGCCTTAGCGGACGAAATAGAGAAGAACGATGGTTGTGATCCCCCAGAGACCGAGATCGATCAGCAGGGGAAGGTCTTTGAGCAGTGTGTCTGTGGGATCGCCGAAATCG
The DNA here is from genome assembly GCA_023621955.1 of Acidobacteriota bacterium. Lineage (GTDB taxonomy): Bacteria > Acidobacteriota > Aminicenantia > JAMOAD01 > JAMOAD01 > JAMOAD01. The sequence goes on along the minus strand of JAMOAD010000371.1, from coordinate 4,271 downwards.
TTCTTCTTGTATATTAGATAGAGGTACCGAAAGATTCCGTAGACAACGAAAGGAACGGTCAGGAAAAGAAGCTCTTCCCCCTCCCTCTTGACCGCTCCCCTCACAGGCGCGAGGGTGTAGAGCGTGTAGGCGATCAGAGTCGTAGAGGCCAGGATGGAGACCATCTGGTCCAGGAGGGCTGGGGAGTAGAAGCTCAGGACCCTCTTGTGCTGGTCCGCTCCATCGAGTTTGACAAGCTCCTGCCTCCTCTTGGTCGACGCCAGGAAGAGGGCCAGAAGGAAGACGGAGATGATCAGCCAGGGGGAGAGGGTCACCCCTATGGCGAGGCTCCCGATGAAGGCCCTGAGATCGAAGCCGATGGCGAGGATCAGGATGTCCAGAATCACGATGCTCTTGAGGAAGAAGGAGTAGAGGGTGACCATGAGGAAATAGGCGAGCCCTACCCAGACGACCCCTCTCGCCTGCAGGAGAAGAACGGTCGTCCCAGCCCCGAGGCAGAGGAAGAGCAGAATCAGCGCCTCCTTGAGGGAGACGCTCCCGGAGGCCAAGGGGCGGTTCCTCTTCACCGGATGGATCCGGTCTTTCTCCCGATCGACCATGTCGTTGAGAACATAGGAGGCGGAAGCCAGAAGGGAGAAGCCGATGAAGGTAAGAAAGGCCCTAAGGACAGAAGAGACCTCCAGAAAATGTTTCGAGAAGATCAAGGGGGCGAAGACGATGGAGTTCTTGACCCATTGATGGGGACGCAACAGGGTAAAGCATTGGGAAAACCTCTTCAACATCGCTTCTCCTCCCTAAGCCTCTCGCTCTTGGCCACGACGACGGCGGCGGCCGCGTCGCCCAAGACGTTGCCGACGGTGCGGAGCATATCGGGGAGCCTGTCCACGGCCAGAATCAGGGCAAGCCCTTCCAGGGGCACGTTGATGGCGGCCAGAATCATCGTCAGCGTCACCGTCCCCGCCGAAGGAACTCCCGCCGTCCCGATGGAGGCCAGGGTGGCCATCAGGACAATTGTCGCCTGCCCGGCCAGGGTAAGAGGCAGACCGTAGATCTGGGCGATGAAGACGGCGGCGACCGCTTGGTAGAGAGCCGTCCCGTTCTGGTTGATCGTCGCCCCCAGGGGCAGGACGAAGCTACTCACGTAGGCCGGGACGTGAAGCCTGTTCTCCACAGCCTCCATGGTGAGGGGAAGGGAGGCGGAGGAGGAGGATGTGGTGAAGGAGAGGAGGATGACCTCCTTCATCTGCCTGAGGAAGTTGAGAAACCCGATGCCCCCGAAGAGTTGAACCGAGAGGGGAAGAACCACGAGGGTGTGGAGAACAAGGCCTATGGCGACGGTAAGGATATAGGTGAGAACCGGCAGAAGGATCGCCGAACCGAAACGCCCAACCAGTGTTGCAATCAGGGCGAAGACCGCGTAGGGAGCCATCTTCATGACGATCCCGATCACCGCCCCCACCGCCTCGTTGAGGCTTTCGAAAAACCTCAACAAGGGCTCCCCCTTCTCCTTCGCCAGGAAGGTCACGGCGACTCCGAAAAGGATCGCCAGGAAGATCACCTGAAGAAGGTTCACCTCCAGAAAGGCCTTGACAGGGTTTGCGGGAACAATATCCAAGAGGGTCTCCCCAAGGGGATGGCCCTTGACGGTGGATACGGCCTCCGCCGGAAGAGTCGCGTTTGTCCCGGAGAGAAGGCGTTCTTTGACCTCGCCCTTCAAGGAGAGCCCTGGCTTGATCACGTTCACGCACCCCAAACCGATCAGGATGGCGATCAAGGTCGTCACAAGGTAGAAGAGGAGCGTCTTGGCCCCGATACGCCCCAACCTCTTCACGTCTCCCAGGCTGGCCGTCCCGACGAAGAGGGAAGAGAAGACCAGCGGCAGGATCATGAGTGTCAAAAGGCGGATGAAGAGGGTCCCGATCGGTTCGATCCAGGAGATCCTGGGCCCACAGATCGCTCCCGCCGCGGCCCCGAGAACGACTCCCGCCAGAATCTTGGCAGAAGGGTCCAACTTCTTCCCTCTTTTCATCCTCTACCGGCTCTCCTGTCTCCCTTCGTCTCTCTCACCGTGAAAGGGCCTCTCACTCCCCGTTTCCGAGGTAGATTCTCCTTCCTATCCTTCCGTCGTACTCGGAGGAGATCCCTCCCTCCCCCTTCTGCTTGATGTCGTCGAAGATCTTCACCTGGGAGTCCAGGTAATCCGCGAGGTGGAGGGCCAGAGCCTCTTTCGTCAAAGGAAGCTGGGGGGCGCCGAACTCGTGGGTCCCGTGGTGGGAGGAGATCAGGTGTAGGAGGGCGGTCTCCTTCTTCTTCCCAAAGTCCGGAATCTGGGCGATCAGGTCCTGAACCATCCGAAGCCCCAAGAGCGTATGGCCCAGGAGGAACCCCACTTCGGTCTCCTCTCTCCCGGTCTCCCCTCCCATCTCCTCCAGCTTGCCGAGGTCGTGAAGAAAGGCTCCCATAACGAGGAGCTCCCGGTCCAGACCGTAGCGGCTCGGGAAAGAGAGGACCGTCTCCATGACGCCGAGGGTGTGTTCCAGCCACCCCCCGGCATAGCTGTGGTGAACCTTCTTCGCCCCCGCGGCCTGCAGAATCCGGGCCTTGTAGAGCTCGGCGCTCTTTCTGAAGAGGGTTAGGAAGGAGGGGTTCTTGACTTCCCCGGCCACGATCCGTTCCACCTTCCCCCACATGACCTCCGGAGCTTCGTCGGCCCCGGGCTGGAGCGAAGAGAGATCGGCCTCATCGGGGAAAGCGGCCCGAAGGGCGAGGATTCTCAGTTGCCTCTTCTCGTTGTAGATCTCAACCTGGGCCTTGAGGTGAACGACTCTCCCCTCCTGTACCTCTTTCTGAAGACGGGGGACATCGTCCCAGGCCTTTCCCCCCAACTCGCCGCTCTTGTCTTCGAAGACGAGATCCAGGTAGTCTTTCCCGTTCTTGGCGGTCCGGGTTCTCTTCCCCTTGAGGAAGAAACACCCCTCTACGGTCTCCCCCTCCTTATGGTCTCGGAGGAACTTATCGGCCATTGTCTTTCTCCGCCCACAGCCTCATGAGGTTCACGAGAACATCAACGCTCTTCTCGAGGGATTCCACGCCGATCCACTCCCTCTTGCTGTGCATGTTGTGGGCACCGGTGAAGAGGTTGGGTGTGGGAATTCCCAGGAAGCTCAGTTTCGCGCCGTCGGTTCCGCCCCGGATAGGCCTGCGCAGGGGCTTCACTCCGGCCTCTTCGATGGCTTTCAGGGCCAACTCCAAGACCTCGGGCCTCTTGTCGATCATGACCTTCATGTTCCGATAAGAGGGGTTGACCACCCCTTCGAAGGAGGAACCTGGAAATTCGGCCGCCGCCCTGCCGCCCAGTTCGTCGAGGAGTCTCTTCTTCTCCAGGAGGCCCGATTCCTCGAAGTCCCGAAGGATGAAGTGAACCACCGTCTTCTCTTCGTTCCCGTTGATCTCGGTCGGGTGGACAAAGCCCTCCCTCTTCTCCGTCGTCTCGGGGCTGAGAGCGTTTCGGGGGAGGAGGGAGAGAAAGAGTGCCGCCGCTTTGAGGGAGTTGACCATCTTCCCCTTGGCCTGACCTGGGTGAACGTTGATTCCCCTGAAGATAGCGGTATAGCTGTCGGCGTTGAAGTTCTCGTCTTCGATCTCGCCCTCTTCTCCGCCGTCCACCGTATAGGCCGCCTCCGCGCCAAACCTCTTCAGGTCGAACTTCACCGTCCCCTTTCCAATCTCTTCGTCCGGGGTGAAGGCGATTCGGATCTCCGGCCTGGGCAGGGAGGGGTTCTTCCCGAGATAGTTCAGGAGGGTGAGAATGGCGGCGATACCGGCCTTGTCGTCGGCTCCCAGAAGGGTCGTCCCGTCGGTGGTGACGATCTCTTTCCCGATAAAGGCTCTCAGTTTCTCGTCTTCGGGAATGATCACAGAGGTGTCTCCGGGGAGGACGACGTCGCCCCCTCCGTACCTTATCAGCTGAGGCTTCACCCCTTCGCCTGAGACGGCAGGGGATGTATCCAGATGGGCGATGAGCCCGACCTTAATCTTTCCCGCCCCGTTGCCGGGGAAGCGCCCGTAAACGTAGCCGTGTTCGTCCATCAAGGCCTCTTTGACGCCGAGCCCTTTGAGCTCCTGGACCAGGAGTTCGCCCAAACGCTTCTGCTTCTCCGTCGAGGGGGTCTCTTCGTTCTTCTCGTCGGATTTGGTATCCATCTTGACGTAGGTAAAGAACCGCTCCAGCAGATCAGGGTATTTTCTTTCCATTCTCTTCCTCCAATCGT
>JAMOAD010000031.1 GCA_023621955.1 Acidobacteriota bacterium | reverse complement strand
CAACCCGTTGGGCCGACGATACTGACAATGTTGCCCATACGGAAATTAACTTCCCGGATGGTTTCGAGCTCACCGTTCTTGTCCCGCCCTCCGATCAGAGTGATCTCCTGGATGTTCATAGGGCCTCCTTTTTGTATGTGGTTCTAATCGTACTACAATTAGAGTACGTTGTAAACAAAAAGTTCTCACCGCGAAAAATTTGAGCCCGAGGCAGGTCTCTCCGTTCGCCTCGCCCCTGGAACAGGGGCTTCTCTTCACAGATTCAGCCTCGACCTCCCCGTAAACATATGAGAAAAGAGAGCCCCTCCGGGATGTTCGATTTTCGATAAACGCCCTTTCACCGGCCCCCTTTTTCCTGTATACTTCTCCGGTCTCTTTTCCCAGTAACGGGGAAGGGGTCCCACAATGAGCGAAACCCTTTGGTCATCCCTTTTAAAAACTGTTAAACGTTTCCTGATCGGCGGCTCCCGCAACCCCGAAGACAAATCCATTTTTCACAAGCTCTCCCTGATCGCCTTCTTTGCCTGGGTGGGCCTGGGGGCCGACGGAGTCTCCTCTTCTTGCTACGGCCCTCCGGAGGCCTTTCTGGCGCTGAAAGAGCACCCGCACCTGGCGATCTTTGTGGCCTTGGCTACGGTGATCACCATCTTCATCGTCAGCACCTCCTACTCCCACATCATCGAGCTCTTCCCCACCGGCGGAGGGGGATACCTTGTCGCTTCCAAGCTCCTTTCCCCGTCTGTCGGCATGGTCTCGGGATGCGCGTTGGTCATCGATTACGTCCTCACCATCACCCTCTCCATCGCCAGCGGAACCGACGCCATCTTCAGCTTCCTCCCCTCCCGTCTCTACGGCTACAGGCTCGATTTCGCGCTCTTCGTCTTGGCCGTGCTCATTCTCCTCAACCTCCGGGGGACGAAAGAATCGGTGGTACCCCTGGTCCCCGTCTTCCTCACCTTCATAGCCACTCACGCTATCGCCATCGTCTACGCCCTGGTTTCCCATCTTTCCAACTTCACGCCTGTGGTTACCGGGGTGGCCGAGGAGGTTCGGCGGACCACCTCCACCCTGGGGCTTGGCGCCACGATCTTCCTTATCCTGAAGGCCTACAGCATGGGCGCAGGGACCTTCACGGGGATCGAAGCCGTCAGCAACGGCATACCGATTCTGAGAGAGCCCAAGGTAAAGACGGCCAAGCATACGATGCTCTACATGGCCTTCTCCCTCTCCCTGATGGTGGTCGGGCTGATGCTCGCCTACCTCCTCTTCCGAGTCTCCTTTCAGGATGGGAAGACCCTCAACGCGGTTCTCTTCGAGGGGATTACCCACAGATGGCCCTCCCCTTGGGGAAAAACCTTCCTCCTGGTCACCCTCCTTTCGGAAGCGACGATCCTGGTCGTGGCGGCTCAGACTGGCTTCCTCGACGGTCCTAGGGTTCTCTCCAACATGGCTTTGGACCGGTGGATGCCTTCGCGTTTCGCGAACCTGAGCAACCGTCTGGTCACCCAGAACGGCATCCTGATGATGGGTATCGGCGCCCTTGTTCTCATGATCTTCTCCAAGGGCTCTGTAGCTTTCCTGATCGTCCTCTACAGCATCAACGTCTTCATCACCTTCTCCCTCTCCCAGCTGGGAATGGTCCGGCACTGGTGGAAGTTCCGCCGCCGGGAACCCCGCTGGCTCAAGAAGCTGACGATCAACGGAATCGGCCTCATCCTCACCACCTTTATCTTGGTCTCCGTCTCGGTGATCAAGTTCCACGAAGGGGGTTGGCTGACCATCGTCGTCACCGGCAGCCTTGCCTCTGTAGCCTTTCTGGTGAAGCGTCACTACCGCAAGACAGGGTACCTCCTGCGCCGCCTGGAGGGCTTAACGGAAGAGGTGGAACGCTCCCTCACCCACCTCCCCAAGAGAGAGGAGAGCAAAACGATCTACCCGGATCTCTCGGCCCAGACGGCGGTGATCCTCGTGAACGGGTTCAACGGCCTCGGTCTCCACACCCTCTTCAACGTTCTCCGCCTCTTCGGGAAGTCTTTTAAAAACTATGTCTTTGTCGAGATCGGGATCATCGACGCCGGAGTCTTCAAGGGAGTCGAGGAGATGGAGGCTCAAAAGGCGCACGTAGAGAAGGAGCTGGAGAAGTACCTGGTCTACATGAGAGGGCACGGTTACTATGCCGAGAGCTTCTGTTCCTTCGGAATCGATCCGGTGGAAGAGGTTGTCAAGATCGCCCCGGAGATCCTCGAACGCTTCTCCCAGGCGGTCTTCTTCGGCGGCAAGCTTGTCTTCGCCGAAGACACCTTCACCTCAAGGTTCCTTCATAACAACGTCATCATGGAGATTCAGCGCCAATTCTACAGGCAGGGCATCCCGGTGGTTGTCCTCCCCATTAGGGTCTGACCCTTATCCCCCCTTTCCCCCACAAGACCGGAAGCCTCACTCCCTCCAGATATGGTATCCTAAGAGGGAGCCGATCCCCGAGAGGGTCGCCGAGGAGGGAAAATGCCCCGAGTCATCTACTTTGAGCTGGGAGTCAAGGAGCCTGAAAAGAGCCTGGAATTTTACCGGAAGGTCTTCGGTTGGGAGATAAACCGTATGGGGAAGATGGACTACTGGCTGGCCTCTACGGGTGAGCGTCAGGAGCCGGGGATCAACGGCGCCTTCATCAAACAAACCGCCGACAGCCAACCTATCGTCTATACCATCGCCGTGGGCGAAATCGATCCCTTCCTGGAGAGGGTCGTTCAGGAGGGAGGGAAGATCATCCTCCCCAAGAAGAGCGTCCCTATGGTGGGTTTCACCGCCCAGTGTGAAGACAGCGAAGGAAACCGCTTCAACCTGCTCCAGCATGCGCCGGAGGCCCACTGAGGGGATCCGATGCCCCAGAACGATTCTCTCCGGACCTCACTAAACCAGAGGCTCCTAGAGGCTTCGAAGCCTTTTCTGGAGGGGAAGCGGATTCTCGACTTCGTCTTCGGCCTCGGGCTGACCGCCGTCCGCCTCAGCGACGGAGGAATCGGATGCGCCCTGATGATGGTGGAAGAGCTCAAGGGGTTCATCTGCCGGAACGAATACAGGCAATGGATAGGGGCACCCGCGGAGGAGCTGGTCGCGACCCTTGTGGAGGAGATCCCTTTCCTTCAAAGAAGTCTGGCCGTCGCCGCTCTCAACGCGGCCTCTCCTACGGAAGGGCTCAAGGGAGGCGAACACCTCGACGCCTCCAAGACGGCCTTTTGCGACCCCGGCGACCGAGTCGCCATGATCGGGTACATCCCCTCTCTGACCGAAACCCTGCGTAGAGAGGCGGGAGAGGTTTACGTCTTCGACAACGCCCGGACCGGAGAGGAGGGAATCCTCCCTAGGGAGAGGCAAGAGGAGCTCCTACCAAACTGCCGAAGGATCTGGGCGACCGGCTCCACGGTGGTGAACAACACCGCCGACTCGATCTTTAAACTCTGTCCCAACGCCGTTGCCTTCACCCTGGTGGGGCCGAGCACACCGAACTACCCGAAAGCCTTCTCGGCAACCCCCGTTACGGCCCTGGAAGGATGTCGTTGGCACAAATGGCGCCATAGGGAGATTTTTAGCAGAACCGCCCAAGGCGCCGGTATCGTCCACCTCTCGGAGTTCATGGACAAGGTGCACTTGGGGGTAGACCATGGTGAATAAGTCTCTGCTTCTCTTCCTGCTCTTTTTGACCCTTCCCGCATGCACTCTCTCCAAGAGGAAGGATCCCAACACGGCCCGTGAGATCGTCGACATGCTGGGGAATAGGGTTACCGTTCCCAAACCCCTCGAGCGTGTTGCCCTTTTCAGCGGCCCCACCGGTCAAATCGCCCTGATCCTCAGGGCGGACAAGCACCTCTGCGCGGTCACCAAGACTTTCAAACTCTCCCCGCTGGTCAGGGAGTATTTTCCCCACATCACGGCGCTCCCGTCTCCCAGGACTGTCAACGGCATGATCAACATCGAGGAGCTCGTGGCCAGCAGGGCCCAGCTGCTTATCGCGGGCAAGGTCGATGGAGAACTTGTCCAGAGGAAGACCTCAATACCCGTGGCCTTCTTCGAAGACTCGCTCGACGAGGGCCCGGAGGCGATCATCCAAGAAATCCGCTTCTACGCCCGCATTTTCAGGGCCGAACCCCGGGCGGAAGCCTATATCCGTTGCATGAAGACGGTTGAGACCTTGATCTCCTCAAGGCTGAAGAGCCTGGAGGAGAGTCAAAGGTTGAGAGTGTACAACGGTTTCTCCCCAAGCCATCTCGTCACCCTGGGGGGGGACACCTTCTTCAGCAAAAACATCGAGCGCGCCGGGTGCATAAACTCCGCCTCTTCGATCAAGACTCTCGGCAAAAGGGAGGGACTCCACTCGGGGCTGGGCGAAATCTCCATGGAACAGGTTCTCGCCTGGAACCCCGACATCATCGTCGTCGACACTGGGAACCCCGAGGCCTTGAAGGCCGATCCCCGCTGGTCCTCCCTCAAGGCTGTCCAGGCGGGAAGAGTTTACACCATTCCCAGCGGCTTCTTCGTCTGGAACAGGCCCACCGCGGAAGCGGCCGCCCTCTACCCCCTCTGGTTGGCCATGACGGCCTACCCGGAGAAGTTCAAGGATCTCAGCCTCCCGGCCATTTTGAAAGAATTTTACAGAACTGTCTTCTCCGTCTCCCTGAGGGATGAACAGATCGGCATGATCCTTTCGGGAGCCTACCGGGAGAAGATGATGCGAAACGTCCCATGAACAGGAGAGGAAGGGTTCAACCCCTCCTGTTGTTGCTCACCTTGGCGGTCGTCCTTGTCGCCTTGAGCATCGGAAAGATCCCCGTCTCTCCCGAACACTGGAAGGAGATACTCCTGGGACGGATGGACACAAGTGCTCCCCAGTGGGTGGCCCTCGTCCAGATCCGCCTGCCCCGCATTCTCGCCGCTCTCCTGATCGGCGCCGGGCT
>JAMOAD010000233.1 GCA_023621955.1 Acidobacteriota bacterium | reverse complement strand
TGGAGGTCTACATCGGGGCCTTCTTCACGGATTTCATCGACTTCTTCATCATCGTCGCCACGGCGGCGACCCTCTTCAAGAGCGGCGTCAGAGTGGAAAGCGCCTCCCAAGCCGCCTTGGCCCTCAAGCCTCTGGCGGGTCCCTACTGTATGGCCCTCTTCTCCTTCGGCCTCCTGAACGCCTCGATTCTAGCGGCCTCGATCCTTCCCCTCTCCACCGCCTACGCCCTCTGCGACGCCTTCGGGTGGGAGTCCGGGCTGGACCGAAAGTTCCGAGAGGCGCCTCTCTTCTTCTCCCTGGCCATAGCCACGACCCTGATCGGAGCGGCGGCGGTTCTGGTCCCCGGGTTGGACCTGATGAAGGTGATGCTCTACTCCCAGACCACCAACGGGGTCCTCCTCCCCTTCATCCTTGTCTTCATGCTTCTCATCGTCAACGACAAGACCATCATGGGGAAGCACACCAACGGCTGGGTCCGGAACCTGGTGGCCTGGGCGACCGCGGTCAGCCTCATCGTCATGACCATCCTCCTCCTCTACTTCTCCCTCCTAGGAAGGGGCCTTTAGATGAGGAAGAACGACCGCGGCGTGATCCTGCTCTGTGAGGCCGCCGATCGGTTGGACAAGACGGTTTGGTGCTACACGGAGCTGAGGGGGCTGATCTGTGGGACCGCCAAGGGGGCCCAGTCCGGGAAGAACCGCTTCGGTGGTTCCCTGGAACCCTTCAACGAGGTCGAGCTGGTTCTCTACGAGAAGGAGGGAACCGGACGGCCGATCATCGAGAGCGCCTCCATCGTCGATCCGACCCTCTCCCTGAGGGAGGATTGGGTGACCGCGCTCTCCCTCTTCTCGATCGCCGAAGTCGTCATTCGCCTCTCACCGCCCCAGGTGGCCCAAGAGAAGATCTACCGGTTGCTGAAGGCGGTGATCTCCGCGGCCCGTCAGAGGGGGGACCAGGACCGTCTGCTCCTCTACTTCCTGATCTGGTTCCTCCGGCTGGAGGGGTACGTTCCTGCACTGGAGGGGTGCTCCCGTTGTGGAGCCCCCTTGACCAGGGGGGGAGAGATCTTCCACTCTTGGCAAGAGGGGAGCTTCTCCTGCGGCGGGTGTGCGAGGCCCGGCGACTTTCCCCTCCCCCCCACCTTTCACCTCTTCCTCCGGACGAGCCGGGCCCTCTCCCCTTCAGGCTTCTCGGAAATTTCCATCCCCGGCGAGGAGAGGGTGAAACACTTCTTCTGGGAGATGGCCAGGCGGCAGGCCGGGAGAGAACTGGGGGCCTTGGAGGTCTGCGAGAAGACCAGGCGTTACGCCTGCAAGGGGGGGGGAATCCAACCCTGAAGAAGGGACGCCAGGCTTTGGAGGGGATCTTCGGGAAAGGGGAAGGAGACCTCCCATTGGCCAAGGTACCTCCCCTTCCGCTTCCTCACCGTATCGACCAGGGCGGAGTCGACGACCGGAGAACCCGGGGAGAAGAGGATTCTGAGCGTACGAGCGCTCAGGTCCAACTTCTCGATCTTGAGGCGTTTGCACAGGAACCGGATTCGGATGGAGAAGAGGAGGTTCTCCACCTCCAGAGGGGGAGGGCCGAAGCGGTCGGCGATTTCCGAGGCCAGGGCGTCCAGGGCGACCTCGTCTTGGAGGGAAGAGAGCCTCTGGTAGAGGGTGAGCCTCTGGGAAGAGGAAGAGAGGTACCCTTCGGGAACGGCATAGGAGAGGGGCAGGTTGATCTCCGGCGAGGCCTCCTCTTCGACCTTCTCCCCCTTGAGCTCCTTGACGGCGTTTTCCAGGAGGCGGAGGTAGTATTCGAAGCCCACCTGTTCGAGGTTGCCGTGCTGTTCGGCTCCGAGGAGGTTGCCGGCGCCGCGGATCTCCAGGTCCATGGCGGCGAGGCGAAAGCCAGAACCGAGGTCCTGAAACTCTTGGATTGCCTTGAGCCGCTGTCTGGCCTTGGGGGTGAGGGCCTCTCTGCTGTTGATGAGGAGGTAGGCGTAGGCCTTCCTCTGGGAGCGTCCAACCCTTCCCCTGAGCTGGTAGAGTTGGGCGAGACCGAAGTTCTGGGCGTCCACGACGATCAGGGTGTTGACGTTGGGGATGTCGATCCCGTTCTCGATGATCGTCGTCGAGAGGAGCAGAGAGGTCCTCTGGGTCAGAAAGTCCATGAGGGTTCTCTCCACGAGCCTGGACTCCATTTTGGCGTGGATCACGCCGATCGAGAGGCCCGGGAGAATCTTGACAAGGAACTCCCGGAAAGAGTCGATCTTTTCGATGTTGTTGTAGACAACGAAGACCTGGCCGCCCCTGTTCAACTCTTTTTCGACAGCCTCTTTGACAAGATCGGCGGAGAATTCGTCCACATAGGTGGCGACGGACATCCGGCCGGGGGGAGGCGTCTCGATGAGACTCATGTCTTTGACTCCCGAGAAGGCCATGTTCAGGGTCCGGGGGATGGGGGTCGCGCTCATGGTGAGGACGTCGATCTTCTCCTTCCACTTGAGAATCTTCTCCTTCTGTTTCACGCCGAAGCGCTGTTCTTCGTCGATGACCAGAAGGCCGAGGTTCTTGAAGAGAACCTTGTCGGAGAGGAGGGAGTGGGTTCCGATCAGGATGTCCAGAGTGCCTTTGCGGAGCCTCTCCAGGATGTCCGCCTTCTCCTGGGGCGTGGTCGTCCGGCTCAAAGAGGCGATCTTGATGGGGAAGGTGGAGAAGCGGCGGGAGAAGGTTTGCATGTGCTGGTAGACGAGGATGGTGGTCGGGCAGAGGACCACGGCCTGCTTGTGGTTGATAACGGCCCTGAAGACGGCCCTCATGGCCACCTCGGTCTTTCCGAAACCGACGTCCCCACAGAGAAGCCTGTCCATAGGCTTATCGGAAGACATGTCCAGGGAGATCTCTTCCCAGGCGGTAGATTGATCTTCCGTGGGCTCGTACTCGAAGGCCCCTATGAACTCCTCTTCCCAATCGTCGCCGTGGGGAAGAGCGACACCGGAGGCGGCCATCCTCTTGGCGTAGAGGTCCAGAAGGTCTTTGGCGACCTTGAAGACTCCGGCCTTGACTCTCTCGTTGGTCCGTTCCCAGTTCTTACTCCCCAACTTGTCCAGGGGAGGCCGGTAATCACCGCTCCCGGAGTAGCGGTAGATGGCGTCCAAGGCGTTGACGGTGATATAGACCTTGTCGCTTCCGGCGTAGCCGATGACGATGTAGTCGTTGATCGTCCCGGCGGCGGTCATCCTCTGAACCCCGAGGAACTCTCCGATCCCGTAACGGGTGTGGACTACCAGGTCCCCCTCTTTCAGATCCTGAAGCTTTGTCAGGAAGGGTTTCAGCTTGCTCTCTTCCTTCTTCTTCGTCGCTTCCGGGGGGAAGAGGAGAGAGGTCGGTACGAAGGTGAAGCCCCCCGAGGGGTTTCGAAACCCCGAAGGGATCCGTCCCGGGAGGACCCGGGCTCTCTTCTCCAGCCCTTGCTCCCGGAGGTGCTCCTCCAGAAGGTGGCGCCTCTTCTCTGTGTCGGCAAAGAAGAGATACTCCTCTCTCTCTTCGGCCAGGCTCTTCCAGAGGGTGGCCGGAGTGAGGGCGAGGGGGAGGTACCCGAGGGAGGGGGCCGCTTCTCTGGCCCCCAGGTCGAGGAAGGAGAGAGAGGGTTCCGGAGGGGAGAGTGTGAAAAGCTCGTCCGGCAGGAGCCCGTCTCCGGCGGCGGATTCCTCCTTCCACCTCTCCCGGAGCTTTCGTAGGCTCTCTTGGATTCCTTCCACGGTCTCCCAGGCGACCAGGAGATCCTGGGGCAGAGGGGAGAGCTCCTGGGGGAGAAGGAGCCGGAGGAGCTCCTCCCCCGGGAAGGGGTGGTTCTCCCGCCAGCTCAGATCCAGTTCTTCGCCCCTGCGGGCGAGACCCTCCGGGGCGTCGCCCCTTTCTATCAGGTCGAGAATCTCCATCCTCTCGTCCGGCAGAAGATGCTCAGTCAGGGAGGGGACGAGGATTCGGGAAACCCTCTCTTCCGTCCTCTGGGTGGAGGGGGAGAAGGTTCGCAGCGAGAAGAGGTCGTCCCCCTCGAAGTCCAGACGGAAGGGGAGAGGGGAGAGGGGGGAGAAGAGGTCGATCAGGTTGCCCCGGGAGGAGAACTCCCCCGGGGAGAGGACCAGGTCGGTGGCGGTGTAACCGTAGAGGAGAAGCTTCTCCTCCAGGGCCTCTCTCGATGGGGCATCGTCGGGGGCGATGGAGAGAAAGTAGCTTTTCAGAGCTCTCGCCGGGGGAAGGGGAAGGAGGAGGGAGGAGGGGGAGGCGAGGATTACCCGGGGTCCGGTGGAGGGGGAGAGGAGGGAGAGAAAGGTCTTCAGCCTCTCTTGGACATGGAAGAGGGGAGGCTTGCGGAGCCTGTGGGGGGAGTGGTGGAGGGCGGGGAGCGTGGAGGGACGCACGGCCAGGTCAAAGAGGGAAAGGTACCCCTCCAGGTCCCGCTGAAGGTCTTCCAGGGGAGAGGTTGTGACCAGGAGGAGCTCCTTGGGAACCTTCCGAAGAAGGTGGGAGAGGAGGTGGGCCAAGCCGCCCTCGGAGGGTCTGAGGAGGGAGACCCTCTCTCCCTTGGCGAGGCTATCCGTTAAGGAGAGAAAGGATGGCTTGGAGGAGAGGAAGAGGAGTGGCGAAGTCTCCATAGAGAGGGATTCTACCATAACCTGAAGAAAAGGGGAAAAGTCGGCGGTCAAGGGGCGAGGCCTTCCGCGACTAGGGGTGGCGAATATCCGTGGGAAAACAGGGGCGGAGGATCTTTTTCGCCTCCTCCCCGCCGGGGCGTGCGGTTGACACCTAACGTTAAAGGAGTGTGGAATGAAACTGACGACTCTCAACGGTGCTCACAAGAAGCTTGGGGCGAAGATGGTCTCTTTTGCCGGATTCGAGATGCCTCTCTGGTACAAGAGCGCGACGAAGGAGCATATGGCCGTTCGGGAAAAGGTTGGACTCTTCGACGTCTCCCATATGGGGGAGGTCTTTGTGAAAGGGCCGGAGGCCGAGAAGTTTCTGAACCACATCACCTGTAACGATGTTGCCAAACTTCAGCCCGGCCGGATCCACTACAACGTTCTCATGACCCCCAAGGGCTCTTTCGTGGACGACCTGTTGATCTACAAGAGAGCTGA
>JAMOAD010000022.1 GCA_023621955.1 Acidobacteriota bacterium | reverse complement strand
ATTCCCCCTGAGCCACTCTTCGCGGATGAGCTCGTTGGAACCGTAACCCACGGCGGCCCTCTTCTGACCGAGGAAGAGGTGGGAGATCCTGTAGTTGGTCAAGACAGTTCTCAGCGCTGAGGGCTCACCACCGGTGGATTGAACGTCTTTGACGAGTCTGACGTAGTAAGGTCGTTTCAGCCCATTCGCCAAACGTTCGTTCATGTAGAGGCAGGGGAGAACGGTGCCCTCTCTCCCGGTGAAATAGGGCAGCCACCAACCGGCATCGGAGCCGGCCACGCTCTTGTCGTTGTAGGCGAGGAAGCCGTTGACGAGAAAACGCGCCCCTTGGGGCGTCTTCTTCCTGATCCACCGGAAAGTCCGGAGGTCTTCCTTGGTGACCAACTGGAAGAAGGGGTCTGCGATCCCGGCCTGTTTCGGGAATCCCCAGAGAAGAACGGCGGCCAAGGAGGCCGCCGCCGCGATTCTTCCAAGCCTGTGACTTGCGGAGAGCCTCAGAAGCTCGCCGGCGCCCCATCCGATCAGGAGGGAGAGGGGAACGTAGAGGCAGAAGATCAAGACTTCGTTGAAGATCCAACCCGTAAACCTTGAAAGGCCGATCAAGCCGGGGTTGGTTATCAAAAAGGAGAGGGCGATCCAAAGGGAGAAGGGGAAGGCGAAGCGGCGTTTAAGGCCCAAAGCCAGGAGAAGACAGAGGAGGGCGGCGGCTACCAGGAGGGGCGCGTAGTAGAAGTCGATCCGAGACCAGAGGGAGAGATCGCTTTGGACCAGGGAAATCCCTCTCCTGGCGCCGGATTTTTTAAGGATCCGGACAACGGTGTTGCCGCTGTTCATGATATGAATCCAGGGGAGAGCGGCCACAAGAGCGATCACGCCCGTGCAGCCGAGCAGGAAAAGCCGTCGGATCCCTTCGACGGTTCCTCTCCTTCGTTCCCAGAGCCCCCAGAGGGACCAGGCGGCGACGGCGGCCACGGAGATGAAGGAAGCGCGCATCTGGCTCAGAGGAAGGCTCAGAAGAAGGAGAAAGGTCAGGAAGAGAGGCCCTCCCTTCCTCTCGCCCTTCCAGTAGCTGTCGATCAGGTAGATCACCGTCGGCAGAAGCGCGAAACCCATGAGCTTGGGGTAGACTCCCCAGTTAAGGAAGTATCCAGGAATCCGGGAGAGGAACCCCGCGGTGACTATCGTGGCCAGGGCCGCCCAGGTGTTGTGCGTCAACCTGAGGGCAAGGGGGTAGAGGGAGAGGACGGCGAAGACGCCCAGAATCTGGCCGCTGATCAGGACGGCCTGGGGCGCCGATACCCCTGTCAAACGGGCGAAGGAGGCGGCGAAACTGTGAAAGCCGAAGTGGTAGGAGAAGGTGGAGAGGGGGGCGAGGGGGGCCCAAGATGAGAAGAGGCCGTGGTTGTCGAGAAAGAGTTGTACAATGTAGGTGTGGTGAACCGAGTCTCCCCAGGCTGGAACGGTCATCTCCCTCATGGCCAGGAACCTGCTCGCAACAAGGGCGACGGTGGTGAGGGCCACCAGGAAGAGGGGAAGCCTCTCCCGGGTGAAACTTGCTCTCCAATGTTTTGAAGTGGTTGAATTTTGAGAAGGGAAAAGGAAAAAACGGAGGATCAAGGAGAGAAGGGCCAAGGTGGGAAGGAGGAAGGTTGCGGTCTCGAGTCCTCTGAGGTGTAGGAGGAAGAGAGCGTAGAATGTTATGGGCTGTAATGCCAGGCCGAGCCCTGTGGCTAAGCAGAACCTCTCCAGGGGGTCCAGCTCTTCCTCCCGGAAGAACCAGGAGAGGAGCGCGAGACCGGGGACAACGACGAGAAAGAGGGCCGCAGTCAGGAAAAAGAGCCAAGCCATAAGGTCCTACCTCCCTGTGGTGGGTGTGTTTTGGTACCAGGAGAGGGGCGCCTGCTCTCTCTCCTGGAAGCGTTTGGCGATTCCTTTGGGGATTCTGGCGCCGAAAGGGTGAACAACCCTTCCGGCGCCATCATTTGTATGATCGTTAAATCTCTTTCTCTATGGAGTAGAGCGGACGGATGTCCACGGGAACGTTTTTCACCTTGTCCAGAGCCGTCTTGAGAGCTTCTGAGGCGTAGTTGTACTTGTTGATCAACCCCTTGGCCCCTGGGTAATCCCCGGTGGCCTCGATGGTGAGAAGCGTCTTGGCCAGCTCTCTGAGGGCCGGCCGGAACCGGGTGTAGTCGACGCCGAAACGTCCCGCCTTCTCATCCCAGAGGAAGGCTCCCTTTTCCTGAAGGTAGTTGAGAATGATGGCGTTGGCTCCGCCGTGGGCTTCGCCGAGACCGAAACGGACGCTCCTGAAGATCCCTCCCAAGAAGGAGGCGGCTAACTGCTTTTCCATAGTCTTGGGAAAGAGGCCCTTATCGATCAGGAAGAGTGTGTTCCAAGCGCCGAGAATGTCGGCCTTGGCCTCTTCGATGGTCGGGTAGGTCTCCTTGAGCTCCTTGCTGACCGTGGATGTTTTGTTTCCAATCTTCAGGATGCCTGGGCCGAGGCCGTGGGAGACCTCATGGAGCAGGACATGGTTGAAGTAGGCGTCGAAGGAGACCAAGGGAAGATCCTTTTCCGCCAAGACCTCCTTGACGATGGGGACCCAACAGGTGTCGTACTTGGCTTTGGCGATGTTCTTGAGCATCACCTTCTTACTCCCCTTGGCCTGGCGGACCCTCTCGTCGTTGGGAAGGTTGAAGGCCGTCGTCTGAACTCCCGCCTTGGTGTCGCCGGCCGTGAAGACCTCCTGGACAACGAGTATGGGAGAGCTCTTACCGCGGCTGAAATTCTTGTACTTCTCCTCCATGGGCAGGTTCTTCTCCATGGCGTCCAGGTACTTGGTGACTGCGGCCATCTTCTCGCTTTCGGCGGGGTCTACGAGGGTGACGAAGCTTTCGTAGGAGGCCTTGTAGCTGAAGAGGTTATCCTCGTAAACTTCGTAGGGACCGATGACCACCTCGATTCGGTGGTCCTTCAGGTCCATCCAATCCATGTCCGACTGGTAGTAGTCGTTGGAGAGGAAGGCTTCGGCCCGTGAATTGAGGTACTTCTTCAATGAGGCGTTCTCCGTGAGGGAGGCGGCCTCCTTCAAGAGGGCGGCGGCGGGTTCAAGCTCCCCCTTGTAAAAATGGGAGTAAGGAACCGCTGTCAACCCTTGGGGAGTCCTTGTGATGACCGTGAAAGAGGAGGTAAAGGCCTCTTCCTGTTCGGGATGAGCCTTGAGAAAGGCTTCCCACTCCTCTTTGGTCAGGTCTTCGGGGTAGAAGCCCGCCCCCAGGGGTTTGGTGCGGGAGAGGTTGACGAAGGGCTTGTGATGGTCCAACCTGTCGTAGGGACCGAAGTTCAGGTCGAAGTAGCTTGTCAGGAGGGGGAAGGGGGGATCCTTCCGCTTCTCCAGCTCCGCCCTGAGAGCCGGGTTGTTCGGATCGACCTGCCGTAGGAAGATCTTGTCCATCTGTATCGACGCCTTCACGAGAAGCTTGAGAACCCGCGTCTCCTTCTCGCTGAGAAGCTTATGATCGTAGTCGATGGGAACCGGGGAGAGTTGGGCGAGGTTCTTCTCTACGGTGGCGCCATCGATGTGGGTGATGGTCTCCGCGGGCTTCGCGGTCGCCTCTTTCATGACAGCCTCCTTTTTTTTACAGGAGGGAAGTGTGAGTAGGAAGGCCGCCGCCAGAACGGCCATCGCTTTTTTCATGGCAGAATCCTCCTTTTCGAATGGATGCAGAGTCAATCATACGGCAAAGGGAGGAGCGGGGCAAGGGCTCAGTTTGTTCTAGGCCCCACTTCCACTCTCTGGGTCTTGTCCCAGGCCCGGGACTCTTTCCGTATGTACTCGAACCAGAAGCTTCTGAGGACGATGAAGACCCAGAGCTTCGTGTAGGTCAGGTAGGCGATCACCGCGACGAAGAGGTTGGAGAAGGAGTCTTCCCTCTCGAAGGAGAGGGCGAGCATGACCTCGAGGACGTAGAGGCAGACCGCCAAGATCCAGAGCTCGAAGTAGGGGCCGATCACCCGTATGTGGACGAGACCGAAGAGAGAGAGCACAAAGGCCAGATCGGAGAAGAGGATGGCGAAGATGAAGAGGTAATAGAGGTAGAGGAGGTTGATCAACTCTATGGCCGTGCTCCGAGGCTTCCTTTGGAAGATCCGGCGGGCGTACTTGGAGATGATGTAGAGGTTTCCCCGGGCCCAGCGGGTCCGTTGGCGGACCCAGACCTTCAGACGTTCCGGCTCCTGCTCCCAAGTGACGGCGGTGGGCAGAAACTTGATGTAGAGGCCGGGGTGTTCGTAGATCCGGAAGGTGAGCTCGGTGTCCTCGGTCAAGGCTTGCTGATCCCATCCCCCCAGTCTCTCTACGACCCTCTTCCAGATGACGAAGTTGGTCCCAGGCAACGCAGAGATCTTCAAGAAGTACCAGCGTCCGGCCTGGACGGTCCATTGGAAGACGATCGATTCCAGGTTGACCAACCTGGTCAGAAGGGTTTGGTTCCTGTTGTAAGCCCGAAACTTCCCGGTAACCGCCGCCAGCTTCGGGTCCGCTACCAGAGAACGGCATAACCTCTTGAGGGAATCCCTCTCCGGAATGTTGTCGGCGTCGAAGATGGCTACCGCTTCGAAGCGGGTCACCTTGAGGGCCTTGTTGAGAGCCGCGCTCTTGCCCTGACCGCTCTCCTCCTTGGGGATATCGAAGAGGCGGATCCTCTTGTCCTTGGAGGCCCAGGAGGAGATGATCTCACCGGTCCTGTCGGCGCTTCCATCGTTGATGACAATGACCTCCATGCGGTCGGAGGGGTAGTCGAACTCCAGCATCCTCCGGATGGTCTGATCGATCACGAGCTCTTCGTTGCGGGCGGGGATCAGAATCGAGACGCCTGGAAGTTCAATCTCCCTCTTCTCCAGCTCCCGCTCCTCCTTGCGGCATTTCTGTCTCCAGAGAAACCCTCCCAGGGTGAGGAAGAATTGGTAGAGAAGCATGACCCAGATGAAGAG
>JAMOAD010000111.1 GCA_023621955.1 Acidobacteriota bacterium | reverse complement strand
TCATCCAGATCATCGACGCCACGGAGATGTGCAGAGACCTTCTCTCGGGTATGGTCGACCTCTATATGTCCAGCATCAGCAACCGCCTCAACCAGGTGATGAAGGTTCTTACAATCATCTCGACCCTCTTCATCCCCCTGACTTTCCTCGTGGGTGTTTACGGGATGAACTTTCGGTATATGCCTGAGCTGGAGTGGAAGTACAGCTACCCGATTCTCTGGGTCGTGATGGGAGCGACAGTGATCTTTATGATCCGCTTCTTCAAGAAGAAGAGGTGGTTTTAAGCCGAGCCCGGGCTTCCCTTGCCGACCCGAACCTTGAACTTCACCTTCCCGTTTTCAACCTCGTAGGAGATTGTCAGGGAGCTCTCAGAAGACTGCTTCTCCTGGAGAGGGGCCACCATCTGGGCGACCTTCCTCTCCAGAACCGTCGGATCGGCGATCTTCACACCCGATTTGTCCAGGTCCTTCCAGAGGGACTCCGCGAGGTCCCTCAGAGTCTCCGACGAAGAGAGGTCACCCACCTTCATGGACCTCTCGTTCTTGGGCCTCTCCTCCGGAATCTCCCGCATGGTCTCCCTCCTACGGCTCTCCTGGATCCTACTTCCGTCTATGGTGCCGTACTCGAGGAAGTTTTCCATCCGCTTATCCCAGAGAGAGCGGTAGGTGGCCAGTTTATGGGCGACGTTGTTGACGTGAAACTGCCAGAAGGGAGGGTATTCACGGCTCTGAATCTGCGACATCTCCCGCTCGATCGCCTCCCTCTCCTTCTGGGGGGGGATCCTCTCTTCTCTCTGAAAGTACCGCTGATACTTCTGGTGAATCTCTTCGACCCTCTGGGAGATCAGGTTCAGCCTTTGACGAAACTCCTGAAAGGGGGTGGCCATCTCTCACCGGATACGGTGAACCCAGAAGAGGAGCAACCAGAGGGCTTGTGAGTAAGGCAAGGGGTAGTTGTTCACCAGGACCTTCTTGTTCTCAAAGCCTTGGATCATCTGCCAGAGGGCATGAAGATCCTCCACATCCTCAGGGTATCCACTGACGCAGTGGTAGAGGTACTCACCCTCCCCCTCTGTATAGTACCGGGGGAGTCTTTGAGCGGCTTCGACGGCACGCGCGGAGTTCTCGGAGAGGTTCTCCCGAAAGCAGAGGGTGATCTTGAACCGTTTGGCCCTTCCCTCCCTTCCCAGGAGATCCTCCAGTTTCTCTCGCTCCACTGTCTCCCGGTAGTTCTCGTCTCTCTCCATGTTCGTCCTCTCAAAGAATCAACATCGCATCGCCGTAGCTGAAGAAACGGTACCCCTCTTTTATAGCATACCCGTAGGCTTTTTGCACTTTTTCCGTCCCCGCCATGGCGGAGATCAGCATCATCAGAGTCGATTTGGGGAGATGGAAGTTCGTGATCATACCCGAAACCGCCTTGAACCGATACCCCGGGTAGATAAAGAGGTCCGTGGCCATCTTCCCCCTCTTCAAGAGCCCGTCTGCCCCGGTAAAACTCTCCAGGGTCCGAACCGATGTCGTCCCAACGGCCAAGACACGACGGCCCTCCCTGAGCGCCTTCTCAACCCTTTGCGCCGTCTCCTCTCCGACCTCGGCCCACTCCTTCTTCATCTTGTGGTCCTCCACCCTCTCCACGCGGAGGGGTTGAAAGGTCGCCTCCCCGACGTTCAGGGTGACCTCCGCCCTCTCCACTCCCCTCTCCTCAAGCTCCCTGAGAAGCTCGGGGGTAAAGTGGAGCCCGGCGGTAGGGGCGGCTATAGAGAAGCCGCTCCGGGCGTAGACTGTTTGGTACCTCTCCCTGTCGTACTCCCTCTCCCCTTCCGGATCGTCCCTATGAATGTAGGGAGGGAGAGGAGCCAAGCCGAACCCTTCCAGAAGCGGCTTGACACTCTCTTCGGGGAAACGGATCATCCGGTGTTCCGGGTCTTGCCACCCCTCCATCTTTCCCCTGTAACCTCCGCCGAAAGAGATCTCCTCCCCCTCCCGGAAACGGCGCGGACCCTTGCAGAGAGTCGAGAAGAGACCGTCCCCCAGGGGCTGAACGAGAAGAAACTCCACAGACACACCGTTTTCCCTCTTCCCTATCAGCTTCACAGGTTCCACCCGGGTGTTGTTAACGACCAGAAGATCGCCGGGGGAGAGAAAGCTGGGAAGGTCGCAGAACCGGGCCTGAACGAACTCCTCCCGTTCTTTGGAAACCACCAGGAGCCTTGACTCTTGCCTCTTCTGTGAAGGTTTCTGCGCGATCAGTTCGGGGGGTAGAGGAAAATCGAAGAGAGAAACATCCATCAGAGAAGCCTCCTGCCGGAAAGTCCCTTGTGAAAGTGTTCGTAGGCCTTGTTTGTCGCTTGCCTCCCCCGGGGAGTGACCTCGAGATACCCTTGCTGAATCAAATAGGGCTCGTAGACGTCTTCCAGGGTGTCCTTCTCCTCGTTGACCGCCGCGGAGAGGGTCTTGAGACCGACGGGCCCTCCATCAAACTTCTCGATCAGGGTCAGGAGAATCTTGCGGTCCAGAAGGTCCAACCCCACAGGGTCCACGTCCAAAAGGGAGAAGGCCTCTTCGGCGATCTCGCCGTCCACGACCGTCTTGCCCTTGACCTCGGCGACATCCCTCAACCTCTTGAGGAGCATGTTCGCCCTCCTGGGTGTTCCTCGGGAGCGGCTCGCGATGGCTGCGGCAGCTTCGGCGGAGAGGTTGATCTGCAGAAGCCCGGCGCTCCTTTTGACCACTCCGGTAAGCTCCCTCTCGGGGTAGTAATCCAGGTGGAGAAGGATGCCGAAACGGCTTAAGAGGGGTTGTGTGAGAAGACCGATTCTCGTCGTGGCCCCAACCAGGGTGAAAGGGGGAAGGTGGAGACGGACGCTCTTGGCCGCCGTTCCTTGGCCGACGAGAATGTCGAGGTAGTAGTCCTCCATGGCCGAATAGAGGACCTCCTCGACCGCCGCGGGAAGACGGTGGACCTCGTCGATGAAAACCAGGTCCCTCTCGCCAAGAGAGGTTAGCAGGGAGGCGATGTCCCCGGGCTTCTCCAGAGAGGGGCCGGAGAGACACCGGATCTGAACCCCCAACTCCTGGGCGATGATCCTGGCCAGAGAGGTCTTTCCCAAGCCTGGCGGCCCGTAGAGAAGGACATGGTCCAAGGGCCCCTTCCTCATCTTCGCGGCGGACAAAGAGATAGAGAGGGACTCCTTGAGGCTCTCCTGACCGATGAACTCCCCCAGCGAGGCTGGACGGATCCGGCTCTCCCAAACCTGGGGGGCCTCTCTCTCGACGATTTCGCTCATCCCTTCACCCGCCCGAGATAACCGAGGGCTTCCCGGATCATCTCATCCAACGAGAGGTTCCCCTTCTCCTTCACGACCCAGCGAAGGGCCTTCTCCCCCTCTCCCCGACGGAAGCCCAGTGTCGTCAGCGCTCCCAGGGCATCCTCGAACCCACCGGCGAGAGGAAGGGCTCCCAGGGAGGAGAGCTTACCCCCTAGCTCGAGAATAATACGGCCTGCCGTCTTCTTGCCGATTCCCGGAACCGAGGAGAGAAGTTCCCCGTTCTTCCCCTCCACGGCGGAGAGGATCTCCCCGTATTCAAGGCGTGAGAAGAGGGCCAAGGCCGTCTTCGGCCCAACCCCCATGACGCGGATCAATTTGAGGAACAGAGTTCTTTCGTCGGATGAGAGGAAACCGAAGAGGCTCACAGGGTTCTCCCCTCCTCCCACCATCACCGTGAAGAGGGTGGCCTCCTCCCCCAGAGGGGGGAGCTTCAGGGCTACCCTCAGAGGAAGGGTTACCTCGTAGACAACACCTCCCACGTCGAGGGCCGCCCAACCGGTATCCTTAGCGAAGATTCGACCCTTCAGGGCGTAGAGCATCCATGCCTCCTAACGGGCGAACTCGACGATTCTCTTTTCCCTGACAACGGTCACCTTGATCTGTCCGGGATACTCCAGTTCGTTCTCCACCTTCACCGCGATGTTTCGGGCCATCAGGATCGCCTCGTTGTCGTTGATCCTGTCGGAATCGACGATGATTCTCACCTCTCTTCCGGCCTGAAGGGCATAGGCTTTGGAGACACCCTGGAAGGATTGAGCGAGTTTCTCGAGGCTCTCCAGTCTCTTGAGGTAGATCTCCAGGATCTCCCGCCTGGCCCCGGGACGGGCGGCCGAGAGAGAGTCCGCCGCCTGTACGAGCATGGCCTCCACGGAGGGGAAGTCGATATCCTTGTGGTGGGCGGCTATGGCCAAGACGACCGCCTCGCTCTCTCCACACTTCTGGGCGACTTTGACCCCGATCTCGGTATGGGTTCCCTCGACTTCTCTGTCTATGGCCTTCCCGATATCATGGAGAAGACCGGCGCGGGTCGCGGTTTCCACATTGGCTCCGATCTCCGCGGCCATCTTTCCTGCGTAGGCGGCAACCTCCCGAGAGTGTTCCAAGACGTTCTGCCCGTAGGATGTGCGGTAGCGCAGACGTCCCAACAGCTTGATCAGTTCACCATGAACGTTCTTGAGACCGAACTCGAGGGCCGCGGCCTCTCCGTCCTCCACGAGAGCCTCTTCAAACTTCTTACGGGTCTCTTCGATGACCTCTTCGATTCGGGCCGGGTTGATTCTCCCGTCCTCCACGAGGGTCTTGAGGGAACGGCGGGCGATCTCCCTCTTGATGGGATCCGCGGAGGAGATGATCACCGCTTCGGGGGTGTCGTCGATGATCAGGTTCGTGCCGGTCAACATCTCCAAGGCCCGAATGTTCCTTCCCTCCCGTCCGATGATCCGCCCCTTCATCTCGTCGGAAGGAAGGTCGACGACGGAGACTGTCGATTCGATCACATACTCGGCGGCACTGCTTTGAATAGCGGTGGCCATGATCTCTCTGGCCAGCAGGTCCTTCCTTTTCTTGTAATCCTCCTCCATCTTCCTGAGAAGCTTGGCCATATCGGCCTGGCTGTCTTGTTCGATTTTCTCAAGGATTACCTTTCGCGCCTGCTCGGCGGAGAGGCC
>JAMOAD010000176.1 GCA_023621955.1 Acidobacteriota bacterium | reverse complement strand
GAGAGTCTGAAGCCCCTTCTCCCGGCGTTGCGCCACCTCGTGGAAAAGCTTCGTCGGCAGGAGGAAGATTGCCGGGATCAATTGCGACGATTGGAGGAAGAGAATGGAAAGAAAGTACCCTGATCTGCTGGAGCGGTTCTTTACCTACGTTAAGATGGATACCAAATCCGACGAGAAGAACGAGGAGACCCCCTCGACGGAGAAGCAGAAGCGTTTGGGCGAACTCCTGGTCCAGGAGCTTAAAGGACTCGGCGCCAAAGAGGCCTTGATGGACGAACACGGCTATGTTTACGGGCGCTTCCCCGGCAACGGGGCGGGAAAGATCAGGGTCGGCCTCATCGCCCATCTGGATACATCCCCTGCCGTCTCAGGCGAAGGGGTGAAGCCTCAGCTGACAAGGTACGCGGGGGGCGACATCGTCCTCCCCGGAGACACCTCCGTGGTCATTCCCGAAGACGAGAAACTGAGAGCCTTCATCGGGAAAGAGATCGTCACCACCGATGGGACGACACTTCTGGGAGCCGATGACAAGGCCGGCATCGCCGCCATTCTCACCCTCCTGAGCTATCTTGGCAAGAACCCCTCTCTGCCTAGGCCGGAGATCCGAATCGCCTTCACCCCGGACGAAGAGATTGGCAAAGGCACGGTGAAGTTCGACCTGAAGAGGTTCGGCGCTGAGGTAGCCTATACGGTGGACGGCGGAGAAGAGGGCGAGATCGAGGACGAGAACTTCAACGCCGACAGCTATACCGCTATCTTCAGGGGGATCAACGTTCACCCAGGTCAGGCCAAGGGGAAGATGGTCAACTCCCTCAAGGCGGCGGCCCTCTTCCTCTCACTTCTCCCCCGAAACGCTCTCAGCCCCGAGACGACGGAGAAGAGGGAGGGCTTTGCCCACCCTACCGAGATCAGCGGGAACGAAGAGAAGACGGTGGTCCACTTCATCCTCAGGGACTTCGAGGAGCCGGGCTTGCTGGAGAAGAAGAGACTCCTCGACGAATTGGGGGGCAGGGCGGCGGCCGAATTTCCAGGCGCCTCCTTCGAAGGGGTGGTCAACCCCTCTTATCGGAACATGAAGGTCATGATCGACAAGAGACCGGAGGTCCTGGAATTGGCCCTGAAGGCCATCGAAGAGGCCGGAGTCAAGCCCCTGCGCAGGCCTATTCGGGGCGGAACCGACGGCGCGAAACTGAGCTTCCTGGGAATCCCCACACCCAACCTCTTCACAGGCGCCCACAACATGCACAGCAAGAGGGAGTGGATCGGCGTCGAATCCCTCGAGAAGAGCGTCGATGTTCTCGTGAACCTCATGAGGCTCTGGGCGGAGAAAGACAATGGCCGATAAGTTTCTCCGAGACCACAAGGAGGGGGAGACCCTAGAGGGGTGTTTCTTCCTCAAGGGGAAGAGAACCCGGACGGCCAAGAACGGGAAAGACTACCTGGATCTTGTCTTCGAAGACAAGAGCGGCGAGTTGGGGGGAAAGGCCTGGGACGATGTCCCCCGCCTTCAGAAAGAGGTACAGGAGGGGAGGGTCGTTCACCTCAAGGCCCAAGTTGAAATCTACAACGAGAAGAGACAGCTGAGAATCCTCGCCCTTCGGGCCGCTTTTCCCGGCGAGGCCGATCTCTCTTCGCTCCAGCCCGGGGCCGATGAAGCTCCGGAGGTCATGTGGGGGAAGGTGGAACGAATCGTGGCCGGCGAGGTCAAGAACCCCTCCTTCCTGACCCTCTTCCGAAAGAGCGCCGAGCTCTACAAGGCCCGGATTCTGCAGGCCGCGGGGGCGAAGAAGGTTCACCACAGCTATGCCGGGGGCTGGTTGGAACACACCCTCGGCGTCATGGAGACGGTTCTCTCCTTCCCGAGCCGTTACGCTCTGGACCGGGAACTCCTCGTTATGGGCGCCTTTCTTCACGACCTCGGAAAGTTGGAGGAGATGGGAGGGGAGACCGGGAGAGAGGAGACCGAAGAGGGGTTCCTCCTGGGCCACACTCTCCTGGGGCTTCGGATGGTTCAGAACCTGGTCGCCCAGATTCCGGACTTTGGGAAGAAGAAGGAGACGGCCCTTCTGCACCTGATCTCCTCCCACCATGGGACGCACGAGTTCGGCGCCCCCCAGCTTCCTTTGACGAAAGAGGCTCTGGCTCTCCACCTCGCGGACTACCTGGACTCCCAGGTTAAGATCTTCGACGATATCAAGCAGAAGGGGGAGGGAGGGATCTCCTCCGAGTATGACGGAAGGATAGGAAGGAGAATCTACCTCGGAAACGGGGAGTGAGAGGCTCTTTCACGGGGAGAGGGACGAAGGGAGACGGGAGAGGATGAAGACAGGGAAAGGGTTGGACCCTTCGGCCAAGATTCTGGTGGGAGTCGTTCTCGGGGCCCTGGCGGGAGCGCTCTGCGGGGCCAAGATCTCCTGGATCGAACCGATCGGGACTCTCTTCATCCGCCTCTTGACGCTCATGATCCTGCCGCTGGTCTTCTCTTCCCTCTTCGTCGGGACCGCCAGCCTTGGAGACGTGAAGAGGCTGGGGCGTATCGGTGCCAAGACGCTCCTCTTCTACCTTGTGACGACCTTGATCGCCATCCTGATCGGTCTGGGTTGCGTGAACGTGATCAAGCCCGGGCTCTCCTTGAAGGGTGAGGTCAAAGAGCGCCTTCTCTCCGGGACAAACGCCACTCTTCCGGCGGAGGCCCTAACCACCGTCAAGGGCCGTCCTCTTGGAGAGACCCTTCTGGACATTGTTCCCGTGAACCCTGTCAAGGCCTTTCTGGAGGTGAACCTTCTTCAGGTGATCTTCCTCTCGATCCTTTTCGGGGTCGCCGTGACCTTCCTGGCGAAGGAGAAGGGGGAGCCCTTGTTGAGGTTTTTCGAGAGCCTTAACGAAGCGGTGGGGGCCGTGATCGGAATCGTGATGAAAATGGCTCCCTATGCGGTCTTTGCGCTGATTGCAACCCTGGTCGGCCGTTTCGGAGCGGCGATCCTTCTCCCGGTTCTTACCTATATCCTTACCGTCGCCGTCGGCCTCGTTCTCCACACCCTCGTAGTTCTTCCCCTCTCGGTTCAACTCTTCGGCGGAATCGGGTTTATCGACTTCCTCAGGCAGATGAAGGAGGTCATCCTCCTCTCCTTTACCACGTCCTCCTCCTCCGCCTCCCTCCCCCTTACCATGGAGGCTGTGGAGAACAAGCTTCACGTCCCCTCTTACGTGAGTAGCTTCGTGCTCCCCTTGGGCGCGACGATCAACCAGAACGGAACGGCTCTCTACCAGGCGGTCGCCGCCGTCTTCATCGCCCAGATCTACGGCTTGCCCCTTACCCTGGCGGGACAGGCGACCATCGTCCTGATGGCGACCCTGGCCTCCATCGGGACGGCGGGAGTCCCTTCTGCTGGGACGGTGACGTTGACGATGATCCTGGCCGCCATCAACGTGCCCCTGGAAGGGCTTGCCCTGATCCTGGCCGTGGACAGGCTCCCCGATATGCTCAGGACCGTCGGTAACGTCTTGGGCGACGCGGCCGCCGCCGTCGTCGTGGCCAAGAGCGAGAGGCTTAGGGAGGAGAAGCGATGCTGAAGAGGTTTTCCCAATACTTTACCCTGCTGCGACCCCACCAATGGGTCAAGAACTCCATCGTCTTCGCCCCCTTGATCTTTTCGAGGCACTTTCTTGAGGTCTCTTCTGTCCTCAAGACCCTTCTTACCTTCTTCGGCTTCTCCCTTCTCGCTTCCGCCTCCTATGTTCTCAACGACATGGTCGATCGGGAGAAAGACCGGATTCACCCGGTGAAGAGGAACCGTCCCTTGGCCTCCGGGAGGGTCTCCCTCAAGGAAGCGCTGGTTATGCTCTTCCTCTGTCTCGGGGCGGGGACGACCATTCTCCTCCTGCAGGCGAGAGGGGTCGTCTGGGTAGGGCTCGCCTATTTCCTCATGGTTACCCTCTACTCCTTCTTCCTCAAGAGCATCGTGATTCTGGACATCCTGATCATCGCGATAGGCTTCGACCTCAGAGCCTTCATCGGGAGTCTCGCCATAGGGGTGACACTCTCCCCCTGGTTGATCATCTCCGTCTTCCTTTTGGCCCTCTTCCTGGCTTCGACCAAGAGGAGGCAGGAGCTTGTCAAACTCGACGGGGCGAACCAGCACAAGAGGGTCCTGAGCTTCTACTCTCCAGCCCTCCTGGATCAGATGGTCTCCATCCTGGCCTCTACGACTCTGATCGCCTACACGCTCTACACCCTCGCGCCCGTGAGGGGAGCGGTCAAGAGGGAGGGGGAAGAGCTTCTTTTCTTGACCGTTCCTTTCGTTGTCTACGGAATCTTTCGGTACCTCTATCTAATATACAAGAAGAACGATTTCGGCGATCCCACGGACACCCTTCTCAAGGACTTTCCCCTGCTGATCGATCTTGGCCTCTGGGGGATCACAACCATTGTTCTTCTCTATTTCGTCCGTTAAGGCGAAAGAAAGGAGATTCTCATGAGCGAAGAGATCAAAGGAAGAGAGAAGAGCCCTGTCGAGAAGTTTCGACGGGAACGGGAGCGTCTTAACTCCATTGTCCTCAGGAGAGGGAAAGAGAACATCAAGAAGTTTTTCACCCTGGACGCGGCGGTCTACAAGGAGGGCGCCCTTTCGGCGAAGACGAAGGAACTGCTGGGGCTGACGGCCTCCCTGGTCCTGCGGTGCGACGACTGTATCCTTTACCACCTGATCCGCTGTTACGAGGAGAAGGTGACCGACCAGGAGGTGGAAGAGGCCTTCTCTGTGGCCTTGGTCGTGGGAGGGTCGATCGTGATTCCCCATCTGAGGAGGGCCTTCGGCTCCTGGGAGGAGCTCAAAGAGAAGGGCCTTTCCAGGGAAGGGGGTGAGCAATGACGAAGGAGAGGCTCTTTTCGGAACTCCTCGGGGAGATCGAGGGGTTGGTCTCATCTCAGGGGGAGGGGAATGCTCTTCTGGAAAGAGTCTGCGGGCTCTTGAAGGAGAGAGTGGAGAGTTACGACTGG
>JAMOAD010000096.1 GCA_023621955.1 Acidobacteriota bacterium | reverse complement strand
CCGTGACGGAGACCCCTTCGCCTTCCTGGAGTACCTCAAGGAAGAGGACCGGTTGATCCTCTGGTACCAGACGATCAAGGCCGAAGACAAACACGGCGTCAAGGGCGGCCCCCGGGAGGATTGTCTCTGGGACATCAGCCTGAGAGGCGGCTACGCCTTCCGCCTGGGCGGGGGAGAGCTGGAGCTGGCCCTCACCCTCTTCAACGCCGCCGACTTGGGGAGCGAACTCTCGGAGGATGTCTTCTCCGGTGGGCTCCGCCACGCCGCGGAGCTTCAGATTCCCCGTTCCCTGAGGTGGGAGGCGGTCTACCGCTTCTGACCCTCTCCCCTCTAGGCCTTCAGAAGGAAGGAGTAGGAGGGGGCGATGTACTCAAGGATCTTCTCGGCGATGACCTTGTGCCCCCTCTCGTTGGGGTGGATCCCGTCGACACAGATCATGTTGAGAAAGTCCGGATGCTCCAGGAAGGCCCCCCGCACATCGATCCATCTGGTGCCGGTTTCCTCGGCGACCTTGAGTATGGCGGCGTTGTAACGCTCCTGCCACCAGTAGATCTTCGTCACGCTGCCAAGCCACTGGAGGATGTTCTTCCGGGCCTCTCCGTCTCCATGACTGATCCAGTTCAGGTACTTCTCCGCGTCCAGAGGGGGCAGGGTGAGGAGAACCGGGACAACCCCCTTGGCGTTCAAGTCTCCGATGGTCTCGGTCAAGAGTTTTTGGAAGAGGGCGTAATCGGTCTGGGGTGGGTGGTCGAACCTGGGGTTCTGCGCCACCTCCGGCCAGTTGAAGTCGCAGTCGTTCCCGCCGAACTCGATCACCACGATGTCGGGGTTCCTGCTCTCAACCTCTCGGGGAAGTCTTCCCAGACCCTTGACGATGGTATTTCCAAACTTGGAGGCATTGTAGATGATCCCCTTGAGTGCCCTCTGAAGAAGCGTCACGTAGTTGTTCTCGGTGACCGCGTACCGCTCCCGGGCCTCGTCGTAAACGACCCCCTTGGAGATGGAGTCCCCTGAAACGATAAAGGTGTACTCACTCTTGAAGGCGTCGATCATCATCGGCTTCTCCTTTTCTCACTTCCTCTAAGGTATACTACACCATAGTCGAGGAGAGGGGAAGGGCGGTTTCTTTTTCCATAACTTCCAAACCCTCTCCGACAAGGCTTTTCAACGTTGTTTTTTCTTTTTTCCCGAACCCCGGTAAACCCATCAGGGCCACTCTCTTCGCCTCCGGTCCACCCTTGACCGGAAACGACAGACCCGTACAATAGAGAATGACGACGCCGGATTTGATCCAGACTCTTCGTGATGAGTTGAGGGAGAAGGGGAGCGAGGCGGTCCGAATCTCGACCCGACGCTTCTTCAAAGAGGAGATTCAGTGCTACGGCCTCCAGAGCTCGGAGGTCCAGAGGATCATCGCCCGCTCCTTCCGGGATGTCAAAGCGCTGGGGAAGGAGAGGGTCTTCGCCCTCTGCGAGGAGCTTCTCCTCTCCGACTACAGCGAGGAAGCCTCCATCGCCTTCGAGTGGTCCTATCGCTTCAGGGGGGAGTACCTGCCCGAAGACATGAAGACCTTCGAAAAGTGGCTCTCCCTCTACGTCAACAACTGGGCCAAGTGTGACATCCTTTGCAACCACACCATCGGTTCCTTCGTCGAACTCTACCCCTCCTTCCTCGGAAAACTCTCACAGTGGACGGAATCCCCCAACCGCTGGCTCCGTCGCGGCGCCGCGGTCACCCTTATCCTTCCCGCACGGAGGGGACTCTTCCTGAAGGAGGTCTTCGCCATCGCCGACGCTCTCCTGACCGACGGAGACGACCTTGTCCAGAAGGGGTACGGGTGGATGCTCAAAGAGGCCTCCCGAACCCACGGGGAAGAGGTCTTCCACTACGTCCTGGAGCACCGCGGGGAGATGCCGCGGACGGCTCTCCGTTACGCCATCGAGAAGATGCCCCTAGCGATGCGCAAGGAGGCCATGAAGAGGTAGGCGTCCACCTTAGGGGGCGACCCTCTCCCCCTCCTCCTGGCCCTGGAGCTCTTCGAAGAGGCGGAGCCACCCGTTGACGGCGGCTTTCATGGTGTAATGGCTCTCGAAACGGCGGCGGTTGAAAGAGCCCATGGACTCTCTTAGGGAGGGATCCAGGAGAAGGCGTTCGATCTCCCCCTCCAACCCCTCGACACTGTCGGGAGGCACCAGGAATCCCCCCTCCCCTTCGGCGAGGATCTCAGGAATCCCGGAGTAGCGGGAAGCGACCAGGGGCAGACCGGCCCTCATGGCCTCGACGAGGACTATGCCGAAGGTTTCGTAGGGGTAGTAGGTGGGAAAGCAGAAGATGTCCGCCTGGGCGAAGGCTCTCTCCTTGGTCTCCCCGTAAGCGGGCCCACGGTAGCGGATTCTCTCGGGAGAGGGACCCTGGGCAAAGAACCTCTCCAACTCCTCCGAGGAGATCTCCGCCGTCTCCTGCCCATAGAAGTCGAAGCTCAATCCGTCATGGCGCGGACAGAGGTTGCAGGCGGCTTTCCAGAGAGTCATCCACCCTTTGGCCTGCAACATGTTGGAGAGGAAGAGAACCTTCACCCCCTCCCCCTTCTGGGGAGGGCAAAGGCGGGGAAGGTCGGGAATCCCGTAAGGGATCGTCCTCCAACGGTTCTGAAACTCGCTTTGGAAGGCGTTGTCCAACCCCGCCTGGCGTGAAGGGGTCACCACCGCGGAGGGAACGGCCATAACCGTGCGGCAAAAGAGCCTCATCAAGACTCCCTTTCCGCTCCGGAGGGGTTTGTATCCCTGTCCATGGCACCAGAGGGCCACACGCCTGCGGAGGGCCCCCATCAACAAGACCGCCATGCCGTCTTTCAGGAAGGATCCCCTGTTGAAGGCGACGGGAACAACGACCCAATCCGGAGAGAAGGTGAGGGAGTCCCAGAGGAGCCTCCCCATCCCCCGGAGGAGACGGAAGATCTTCGGGAGGGAGAAGCGGTTCATCTCCTCCAGGGAGCGGCTCAGGAAACAGTCGACGTGCCGGATCTCCACTCCCTCCGGCCAGGGGGCGGAGACGAAGAGGGAGTTGGCGTAGGAGGCTCCGTGAAGGGGGGGAGGAACGGAGCCGTAGAAGAGGATTTTCATCCCCTAGTATAGCCTCTTTTCCCTAAAACTCTTCCCGGGATCGTCGTTTTTCCCGGAAAGAACGACGCTCCTCACTCTCCCCCCCACCCCAGTTCCCTAATGACGGTCCACACCTTGGCGAGGCCTTTATGGGACGCCTTGTACCGCTCCGCTTGTGAGCCGCTCACGAGGAGCCTCCGGAGTGCCGGCAGGTCGTCGAGGGGGTCGATGGATTCCAAGGCATAGCACTCCTCAATGTCCACCTCCTGGAGGGCCTTGAGGCTCTGAAGCCCTTCCAGGCTCTTCAGATTCTTGCACCCCCACAGGCTGATCGACTCCAAGCCGACCAGGTTCTCCAGGCTCTTGAGGGAGGTGATCGAAGCGCAACCGATCAGGCTGAGCCTTCGCAGGGAGGTCAGGTTGCGGAGGCACTCCAGACCGGTGACGCCTTCGCAGTCGTTGATGTCCAGATCGACCAGGGCCTCGGCCGCTTCGATGCCCGCCAAGGAACGTAGCCTCTTGCTGCTTCCCAGGTTGAGAGTTTTTAAGCTCTTCAGAGCCCCTACCCCCTTGAGGCTCCGGAGTGAAGTCCCATGCAGGTGCAGAGTCTCCAACCCCTCCAGAGCCTTGAAGACCGAGAAATCCTGGAGGAACCGGTTGTAGGAGAGGTCCAGGTAGCGAAGGGTGGGAAGGGTCGACAAAAAGCTCAGATCATCCAGGTTATGGGCACCGACAAGGATCAGCTTGGTCAAGGGTGGGTTCGTCCCCTTCTCCCACCGGGACATCTTCCCGCAGTAGCAAAGGTTGAGAACCCTCAGGGAGGAGAGCCTGGAGAGCCCTTTCTGGGAACCGATCTGAAAGCACTCCTCCAGGGTCAGACTCTGGAGTTTGGTCAACTCTTGGAGGGGCTCCAGACTCGCCAGGGAGGGGTGTTCGTTGAGGACGAGCTCTTGGATGTTTGGGAAGGCCGCCAGGCGGTGGGGGTCGATGAAGAGGGAGCAGCGGCTCCCTCTGAGCCTGAGAAGGGAGGGCAGGGGAACCGGAGGACCTATCAGGGCGGTGCAGTCGGAGACATCCAGAGAGAGGAGAGCGCGGTTCCCTTTCAGGGGGGACAGCTCCGTCAGGGCCACGCACCCACCGATGTTCAGATCCTCCAACTCCGGACTTCCCTCCACGCCTTCCAGGGAGCGCAGTTTGTCATCCCCCGCGAGGCTCAGCCTCTTCAGACGGGGGGCGGGAAAGAGTCCCCGTACCGTTGTCAGCCGTGAGCAGTTGGTCAATTCCAGTGCCTCTAAGGCGGGGAATCCCTTCGGGCTCTCCGGAGAGATCAAAGGGAGAGAGTCGAGCCTCAACTCCTTGAGGTTCTCCCTTCCCCCCAAGTCAGAGAGGTCCTTCAGCCTACCCATATGCCTCCCGACCAGGGATTCCACGGTTGTGGGGAGCCCTTCGAAAGAGGTAAGCGAGGAGTTGCCGCTCAGAAGGAGCTCCCGAACCGGAGGAAGGGGGGAGAGATCCCTCAGCCCCGACCAGGACCTGAGCTCGACCCGCCGGATCCCCCTTCGGGAAGAGAGGAAGGAGGAATCCCACTCTTTCCCTCCGAAGAGAAGGAGAAGGTTGCGGACGCCTCCTCCTTCGGGGATCTCCTCCGGAAGAGGGCCTCTTCTCAGGAAAACGGCCCAGGGAGCCTCGACGGCGATAGGTCCCCGGCTATCCGGAGCCTTGTCCCCTCGTAGTTCCAGGAAAGGAACTCCGTCCACGCGGAAGACCACCCCCGCGCCGTTGTAGTCCACCCTCAGGGCGTGGGAGCCCTCCTCTCGGAACTCCGCGGCCGGAACGGTGAAGTACCCTGCCGGTTCATACTCGTCGGAAAACTCAATCTCCGCCGTCGCCGGGAGCGGCACTTCGATCACCCTCCCCTTACAGGGGGGGTAGCGTTGGTCACCGTTGTAGAGGCAGAATTTTCCGACGCTCCCCAACCCCCGAGGCGCCCCTTCGAAGCTTCCCCGTTCGTAGAGAATCTTCGCTCCCATGGTCTCCCCCTTCTTCG
Organism: Acidobacteriota bacterium; assembly: GCA_023621955.1. GTDB lineage: Bacteria > Acidobacteriota > Aminicenantia > JAMOAD01 > JAMOAD01 > JAMOAD01. Next base: position 363 of record JAMOAD010000096.1, on the reverse strand, counting down.
ATATTCCTCTCTTCTCTAATAAACAACAAAGGGGAGAGAGTTGTCAACAGATTCGACAAAACTTCGACACCCTTCCGGAAGGAGTTCCCTCCTTCTTCTTGAAGTCATTTCCACCGGATTTCCCTAACTTTTAAACAACCGAAAGGGTTCAGAGTCAGATTCCCCCGGTGAGTCTCTTTTTCTTTTCGACTCCAATTCAAATAAAAAGTCACCTTTACGCGGAGAAAACCTGAGGCTTCAAATCGCCTTATCCGTTGATTTTCCTCTAAAGGACGTGTACCATTCCATCAAGCGCACACATCAGGAGGGTTCCATGAACTTTGTCGCTACCTACAGAAACCTATCTCTCTCGAAGAAGATGAT
>JAMOAD010000196.1 GCA_023621955.1 Acidobacteriota bacterium | reverse complement strand
CGCAAGGATGTGATGCGGGCCATCCAGTTGACCTACCCCGACATCACCCCCGACCACGTTCATGTTTGGACCCTGGGAGGAAAGAGCCGTCAGGTCCGTATCGAGGCTCTTTGGAAGGAGTGGACCGATCTGGGCGTCCACGTCGTGGAGGATGGTTTCGTCCTTCCTACCGGGATCCCCGCCTTCAACGAGTCCGGCACCTATGCCCCCACCTTCTCCGTGGGAACCTACGAACAGGGGGGGGGACGCCATCTCTTCCTCTGTGATGGGTATGCCGCCTCCGCGGAGGCCATTCAGGCCGCCAGTCTCGCCCCGATGCTGGGGCTTTGCGCCTACATCTGCCCCTTCACGTCGACCTTCGAGGTTCCCTACTACCGGGAGAGCCTAGTGATGAGGCTGGACCCGAACCGAGAGGATTTTCCCGCCAAGCTTGGTCGTGTCCTCGGCCGAGAGGTCGACGAGGCCACGGCGGCGCGTTTCCGGGACATGATCGAAGACGCTCGTGGCGCCGGAATCCCCGTTAACAAATCTTCCGTCGAAGCCGGTGACTTCTTTCCCGAGAAGAAGTGGGATGTCTTGGCCGTCTCCGGGTATATGTGCCCCGACCCCTACTCGGGGGCTCCCGGCGTGGAAGAGATCGAACCCGGCCGTTACCGGGTCACGGTGCGGTTGGCGAGCTCTCGGGGGGACAAACGGATCACCTTCACCCTGAGGCTCATGGAGACGTTGGAGCAGAGTTGGCTCGTCTTCAACCCTCTCCTGAGCAGGTTCATGGGTGGGGAGGATTACAAGCTTCGCCCCGTGAAGATCTCCGACTCCGGGAGAATCCGCAACGAACTGCAGACCCTCTGCTCGGAGGCGTTGGAATTCCCGCAACAGGATCATATCCGTGTCCACTTCGACCGGATCCCTCCCGAGGTGATCCCTCCGGCCTCCCAGGTGAAGCTGCTCGAGATTCTCCGTTGGTACAAGCAGCACCATCCCCTCTGGTTCTCCTGGTTGGATATCGATATCCCCCAGGAGAAGAGGTAACCCGCCTCTGGCGGCGCCGTCCCTCGGTCTTACCGACGGACGGCGCCGCCGCATGAAGCCTTCGCGTCCTTCGGTAAAGGGGGTGTCTTTCTTCCAACCCCAGCTCTGAGGGGGATGAGCCCACGCCTTCAGGGTGTGAAACGAGATGAACCCTCCAGGGGCGTTTCTAAGCCCTCAATCCACGTAACCGAGGCTCTTGAGGCGCTCCCGTTTCTCTTCCGAGAGGCTTGCCGGTGATTTCGTCTGGCGTAAGCTCTGGGTCAGCGGCTTAAGGTAGGAGAGACCCTCCTTGATCTTCTCGTCCTTGTAGGAGAAGGTGTTCTTCCTCTCCCCCGGGTCGCGGACAAAGTCATAGCTTTCGAAGCGGGGCTCGTTGTTCGGGTAGTCCCGAAAGGTCCCCCGTTCACTCTTCAGGTTGGCGATCACCTTGACGCCGTTGTTGATGACTCCGACCCGGAGGGGGAAGGGGAGGGCGGAGTATTCGATGGCCGTGGAGAAGAGGGGAGGGCGACCCTTCTCACGCTTCCAGGTTTCATGGGGAGTAACATGGGCCAAACGGCTTACCAGGAGGGGGACCGAGCGGAGGGAGATAGGATCCTCCTCCCACCCCTGTTTCAGGCCGGGGCTGTGGACGATGAGAGGAATGTGGGTCTCCTCGTTGTAGAGGGAGTACCCGTGCTCCCAAGCGCCGTGCTCGTAGAACTGCTCCCCGTGGTCGGAGAGGATAACCAGCTCCGTGTTCTCGTACTCTCCACTCCGCTTCAGGTAGCTTACCAAGGGGGCGAGAAGCTCTTGGTCCAGAGCCAAAATCTCCTCTTCGTAGAGGAGAAGGGCCTTGCGGCGAGTCTCTTCGGGAAGAGGGGAGTAGGTTCCCGCTATGCCGCCCCGGGCGGCGTTGATGTCCATCTCTCCCGTGGCCCCGAGAACCTGGAACTGGGTCGCCGGAGTATAGGGGGAGTGGGCGTGGTAGGTGTGGAAGAAGAGGAAGAGATCCTTCCCCTTGTGAACGTTCAAGGCGTTCTTGATCCGTTCGAAGAGATAGGCCCCCGCGTGACGGTCGAAGATATCGAGGTTGTTGTCCCTGTAGTAGGTGAAGCCCCGGGCGAACCCGTTGTTGGCGGCGACCAGGTTCCCCCCGGTGACGGCGGAGGTGTAAAACCCCTCCTGTTGCATCTGTTCGGCCAGAGAGCGGACCTTCTCTTCCCAGGAGTAGACGCCGAAGAGCATGGCGCCGTGGGCGGGGGGTGTCCAGGGGTGGGGCGTGAAGGCGTTACGGTAGATTCGCGCCTCCTTGGGGGCCCACTCGTCCAAGAAGGGGGTCGTCTTCCGTTTGTTGCCGTAGAGGGAGAGGCTCGAAGCCCGGACCGTGTCCAGGGAGAGGAGGATTACCAGGCGTCTCTTCTCCTGGGGATGGAAGAGGTAGGGAGGGGTGATGAAGGCGAGGTCGCCGAAGGAGTCCCTTCCTGGAGACGCTTGAACCGTGATCTCTTCTGCGTCTTTTGGAAGGTCGCCTTCGAGAAGTTCGACACTATTGCGGACTCTCTTGGAGAAGAGGTCTCTCCAGACTCCTTTCTGGCGCGTACGAACCGTGAAGATGGCGCCGTCCCCTATGGAGAAGAGGGTACGGCGGGAGTCCAAAGAAGGGACGCATCCGACGTAGAGAGAGAGCCTCCGCGCCTTTCCGCTCTTTCCGAGGGGAAGGGAGAGCCTCTCCGGCGTGAAGAGCGGGTGAACCTGGAAGGTGGAGTTGTCGATGCTCAGATAGGAGGCCTGGAGGAAGTCCGAATGCTCCCTCTTCCACTCCTCTTCCGTGAGAGAGGAGGCCAGAGAGATCTCTCCCTCCTCGGGGACCGTGTATTCACTGCAGACCCGGTGGATGAGGGTCGTTAGGGGGGAGCGGGAGGTACGCAAGAGAAGGGTGACGAGGTGGGGCCGGTTCCCGAAGGAGAGGGTCTCCCCCTTCTTGACCCTCTTGAAGGGAGAGGAGCCGGGGAGACTCTCTTTCCAGTAAGGGAGGTTGGTGAGAGAGGCCTTGAGGACGACCTTGTTCGGAGTTGGGAGGAGAAAAGAGGGCTCCTTGACGGAGACCGTGAGGCCGTTGATCGTCAGAGGGACCGAGAGGGGAGGGATCAGAATGGGCTCTGAGAGGATCCCTTCGAAGGGGAGGGGAAGTTCCCGCCTCTCCCGGGAGGGGTAGAGGATCTTGCCGTTTTTCGCCGGGAGGAGGTACTCTCCCGAGGCGGAGCGGGGACCGATAGGAAAGATGAGAAAAAAGAGAACCCCAGCCGCTACGAGGACGATCAGGGAGAGGAAACACTTTTTCATGGAGGCCTCCGGAGGCTTATTATACCATAAGCCCGCCCCTGACTCGGTTGCCTTCCCCCGAGGGCTCCGGTAGAATAGGAAGGAGAATCGCTCAAGGAGGATCGTATGCTTCCTACAGTTGCTTGGAAAGATGGTTCCGTTGTGATGATAGATCAGAGGAGGCTCCCCGGAGAAGAGGTCTACCTGACCCTCCAAGGAGTCGAAGAGGTGGCCCAGGCCATCGAGAAGATGGCGGTTCGAGGGGCTCCGGCCATCGGAATCACCGCCGCCTACGGCGCCGCTCTGGGGTACAGACTCCTGGGACGTGACGATCCAGAGGCTTGGCAAGAGACTCTCAGGAGGCTTGCGGCCACGAGACCTACGGCGAAGAACCTCTTCTGGGCGCTCGACCGAATGGAGCGTTTCTACAGACAACTGGGAGGCGCTCCCTACTCGGAGAAGCTCACGGCCCTTGTCCGTGAAGCCGTGGCCATCGACGAGGAAGACGTGGAGATGAACAGGAGGATGGGGCGTTACGGAGCCTCCCTCTTTCAGGATGGGGATGGAATCCTGACCCATTGCAATGCCGGAGCCCTGGCCACAGGGGGGTATGGAACGGCCCTGGGGGTTATCCGGGCCGCCCTGGAGGCGGGCAAGAGGGTCCATGTCTTTGCCGACGAGACAAGGCCCCTCCTACAGGGGGCGCGGCTGACCTGTTGGGAACTTCTGCGGGATGGGATCGACACGACCCTCATCACCGACAACATGGCGGCCTTCCTGATGCAGAAGGGGCGCGTCCAGAGAGTCGTCGTAGGAGCCGACAGGATCACCTCTCTCGGCTATGTGGCCAACAAGATCGGAACCTACGGGGTCGCGGTTCTCGCCAAGGAACACGGTGTCCCCTTCTACGTGGCGGCTCCCTTCTCCACCTTCGACCTCTCCTTGAGGGAGGGGGAGGAGATTCCCATCGAGGAGAGAAGGGGGGCTGAGCTCCTCTCCCTTCAGGGTGTGACCACGGCCCCCGCGGGGGTCAAGACCTGGAACCCCGCCTTTGACGTCACTCCCCCCGATCTGATCTCGGCCCTGATCACAGAAAGGGGCATCCTGTTTCCCCCTTATCACCTCTCCATCGCCGAGGCCGCCGCCCGAAAAGGGTGATCTTTACACCTTTTCCAGGAAGGGGTACAATTACCCGAAAGAGGAGGCACCATGTCAGGCAGAGGTTGTTTTGAATCCCCTTTGGAGGCCGTAGGGAACACGCCGCTGGTGAGGTTGAACCTGGTGACCCAGGGCGTGAGTAGCGCTATCTACGCGAAGCTTGAGTTTCTCAACCCTATGGGGAGTGTCAAGGACAGGATCGCCCGCTACATGATCGAGAAGGCAGAGAGAGAGGGGCGCATTCAAAACGGCCAGGTCATCGTGGAGAACTCCTCGGGAAACACGGCGCTGGGCCTCGCCTTTGTAGCCCATCAAAAAGGGTACCGCCTCAAGGTGGTCGTGCGCGACAGGATCAGCAAAGAGAAGCTCGACGCCCTCAAGGCCGTGGGGGCGGAGATTCACATGGTGGACAGCTCCCTTCCTCCGGAGCACCCGGAGAGCTACAACCAGATCACCCCCAAGGTCGCCCGGGAGACGCCGGACAGCTTTTTTCCGGACCAGCACAACAACCGGGAGAACAACGAGGCCCACTACTGCACGACGGGGCCGGAGATCTGGGAGCAAATGGAGGGGAGAATCGACTACTTCATCACCGGGATGGGGACAGGCGGAACCCTCTGCGGCACCGCGAAGTTTCTCAAGGAGAAGGACCCCTCTATCCGTGTGATCGCCGTTGATCCGGTTGGGTCGGTCTTCTATGATCACTTCATGGGAAAGAAGGAGTGTGCTTCAGCGCCCTATCTTCTGGAGGGGCTCGGAGATGAATTTCTCATCGGTTGCGTCGACTTTTCAGTGATCGACGAGATCTACAAGGTTACCGACCGGGAGGCCTTCAGAGTCGCCCGGGATGTGGCCTTGAAAGAGGGGCTTCTGGTGGGTGGTTCGAGCGGCGCCTCCCTTTGGGGGGCCCTGAAACTCGCCCGCTCCCTGGAGAGGCCGGCCCGGATCGTGACGATCCTTCCTGACAATGGGATCCGCTATATGAGCACTCTCTTCAACGACCAGTGGCTCCAGGGGAAAGGCCTCTTTCCTCTCTGATCCTCGAAACTCAAGACAAAGGAGAACACTCTTCACGCCTCTTTCCCCTCCTTTGTGAAACCCTCGACTCCTCTCTTTCCTTTTCTCCGGCTCCGTGGTATAGAGAGAAAGGAGTCTTCTGAAGCCGAGGAGGAGATGGCGAAGGTCTCTGTTTTGACATTCACGCAAGAGGATCGGAGCGAGCGAACCCACCGCCTCGGCAGGGAGGCGTCTCCCGGAGTCTTCGTTGTCACGCCGAAACGGGGCAACGAGGTGGGGGTATGAAGAGCCCCCGACCCTTCGTCGTCTCCGCGGTCGGTTTGACACTCACCACCCTCTTGACCTTTCTCCTTCTCCTGGGCCTGACTCCCTCACCGATCCTCACACTCGCTCTTCTCTTCGCCCTCTCCCTCTGTTGGTGCGGAGGTTTTGCCCTCTGGAAGGCCGCCCTCTCCCCCCCCACTCCTTCGGTCCTCTCCCGGGATCTCTATTCGGCCTTGGACTTTTTGCGGAATACGGGCACTGAACTTCTCGAGCACTTTCAGAGGGTTGACCCCTCCAGCGCCAGAATCTACGGGGAGCTCTCCCTCTCGGATGACGAGGCCGGAGTCCCCCGAGTCGAGAGGAGCCGGTTCACCCTGGCCGGCGCGGATATTCGAGTGGACCCCCCTAGGGTCGAGCCGAAGGTTCTGCTTGAGCTTTTGGAGAAGGGGAAGGGGGAGTGCGGGAAACTCCTCGAAAAGGGGGTCGGAGAGGGACGTTTGAGGGATACCCTTTGGGCCTACCACCACCTGGAGAGGGCGCTCTCCGGTAGAGGCGATCTCTCTTCGCTCCCGGTCCCTGTCTACGAGGATATGGACAGGCTCTACAGGGACCTGGTACTCCTATGGGCGGAGAGCTGGGCGGAACTTTACAGGGACCAACCCTTCCACTTCCGGTACCTCCGACAGGAGGCGTTTGCCAGGCGAATCTGGGGGAAAGGTTAAGAGAGCTTCTCCCGCTTCAGAAAGGCCTTAAGGGTGTTCTTGATCAAGAAGAGAACCGTCAGGGGGCCCACACCGCCGGGGACGGGGGTCAGGTAGGCGGCCTTCTCGATGACGGTGGGGTGAACGTCGCCCACGAGGATCCGGTTGTTCTTCCTGAACCTTGCCAAGTGCTCAGGGCAGAGGGCCAACTCGCGTTCGACCAGTTCCCTATCGGTCAAGGAGTTGGTTCCGACATCGATCACCACCGCGCCGGCCTTGACGTAATCGGGTTTTATCAAAAGGGCTTTCCCAACGGCGACGAAGAGGTAGTCCGCTTCACGGCAGACTCCGGGAAGATCCTCCGTCCGGGAGTGGGCTACGGTGACGGTCATATGCTCTTGCAGGAGGAGAAGGGCTAGAGGCTTGCCGACGATGTTGGAACGGCCGACGACGACGGCCCTCTTTCCCTTCAGGGCGAAGCCGTTGGCCTTAAGGAATTGGACGATTCCCAGGGGGGTGCAGGGGAGAAGCGATTCCTGCCCCTTGAGGAGTCGACCGGAGTTGAGGATGTGAAAACCGTCCACGTCTTTTTCGGGGTCGATGGCGGCGATCACCTTCTCCTCGGCCAGGTGCGGCGGCAGAGGGAGCTGAACGATCATCCCGTGAACCTTCTCGTCGTTGTTGAGCCGCTCGACGGTCTCCAGGAGCTCCGACTCGGTGATGTCGGCGGGAAGCCTCAAGGTCTTTGAGTCCATTCCGAGCTCTTTCCCCATAGTCTCTTTCTTCTTGACATAGGAGAGGGAGGCCGGGTTGTCGCCTACCAAGAGCACCGTCAGGCCAGGGACTCTTCCGGTCGCCTCGCGGCACTCTTCGATCTTCTTCTTTAAAACCGCCTTCTCTTGTTCAACGAAACTTGCGGAGGGTAGCCATTGGCCCATATTTTCCATCCTTTCCTTTCAATTAGAGGTGTTCCATGTTCCAGGCGAAGACTTTGCTCTCGTAGAGGAGGTTGTCGATGAGGGCCGATTCGTTGGGGCTGTGGGCCGTCATTTCGACTTTGCGCCAAGAGGCCGCCGCCAGGCCTTGCTTACGGAAGAAGGCCGCGGGGGTGGTGGAGCCCAGACCGGTCATCTTCCCCTCTCTCCCTCCGACCTCCCTCAGGGAACGGAGGAGGCGGCCGACCATCGGGGCGTCCTCGGAGGTCTTGGGGGCCGAGTCGAGGCGCAGGACCCGTTCCGCCTCTATGGAGACCCCCTCAGATTCCTCAACTTGGGCGACGAACTTTCCGATGGCCTCTTCCACGGTTTCGAGGGGGTAGTCGGGGAGGATCCGACAGTCCATGTAGAAGACCGAGAGCCCGGGGATCATGTTGACTCCGGGGACGTTCTTCTCCTTCAGCGTAGGCTCGAAGGTGGAGTAGGGTGGGGTGAAGATCGGATCCTGAAGGGGGAAGAGTTCCATGAGGTGGTCCAACTCCCTCATGAGGACCGCCGAGGCTCTCAGGGCGTTCTTGCCCAGGTGGGGGGTGGAGGCGTGGGTCGCCTTACCCCTCAGCGTGAACTTATACCAGAGCAGAGACTTCTCGGAGATTCCTACGCTGAGGCCATCCGGGGATCCTCCGTCGGCGACCAGGTAGAGGTCGTTTCTTCCGAAGAGGTGGGGCGCCTGTTGAAAGACCTGCTTCAGGCCCCGAGAGGATCCGCCCTTCTCGTCGGAGAGGAAGAGAAGCCGGAGGGTGTTGGCAGGTTCGATCCCCAGCTCCCTCATCCCCCGGAGGGCGAGGAGGGTGGCGACGATATCCTGGTTGTTGTTCTCCGCTCCCCGGCCGAAGATCCGGCCCTCCTTCACATAGGGCTCAAAGGGGTCTCCCTCCCAGAGGGAGAGCTCTTCCACGGGTTCGACGTCGAGGCAGTTGACGATCCAGAGAGCCTTCTCGCTCTGACGTCCGGGGATCTGAAAGACGAAGTTGGGTCTAAGGGGCGGCGTGGCGTTGATATCCGAGAGCGGGAACTCGAGAAACTTTCCCGGAGAGGCCGCCGCGAGGAGTTTGCGCAGGAGGTCGGCCTTTCGGCCCTCCCCGATTCCCCCGTTGCGGGGAGAAAGGGCGGGAATCGCCGTTAACTCAAGCATCAAATCGATGGCGGAGTCACGGTTTTCGTCGATGTATCGGAAGAGGGGTTCGGGCATGGGATAAAAAAAGAGGGGGTGGAGAGGACTCCACCCCCTCTGGGAATTTATTTACCGTAAAACTCTTTCAGCACTTTAATGACTTCCAGGCCAGCCCTCTCTTGACCCTCGTGGGCGGAAGCGCCCAGGTGGGGAAGGGGGATGACGTTGGGGTGGTCGATGAGGTCGAACTGAACCGGAGGCTCCACGGAGAAGACGTCCAGGACGGCGGTACGAATTTTGCCACCGTTGAGGGCTTCCAGAAGCGCCGCCTCGTCTACCGTTCCGCCCCTGGCAACGTTGATCAGAACGGCGTTCGGTTTCATGAGACCGAACTCACGGGTGGAGATCATGTTCGTGGTCTTCTCGGTCTTAGGCAGATGCATGGAGATGTAGTCAGCCTTCTTAAGAAGTTCGTCCAGGGTGACCTGCTTGGCCGCCAGGTCGCTCTTGACATCGACGATGTCGAAATAGACCACGTCCATTCCCAAGGCCAGCTCCCGGCGAGCCACTTCACGACCGATTCTGCCGAAGCCGATGACGCCGGCGGTCTTGCCGTAGAGCTCCGTTCCTTCGAAGAGCTTCTTCTCCCACTTGTGTTCCTTGACGCTCTTATAGGCCTGGGGGATGAAGCGCGCCGCGGCGAACATGAGGCCGATGGTGTACTCGGCCACGGTGATGGAGGTTGCGGAGGGGGTGTTGAAAACCTTGATCCCCAACTCTTCAGCCTTTTTCACGTCGATGTTGTCCAGACCGATACCGGCGCGGACGGCCACCTTGAGGTTCTTGCCGGCTTCGAGGATGTCGGCCTTCAACTTCGTGGCGCTTCGGATGACGACCCCTTCGTAATGGACGATTTCAGCCTTGAGCTCGTCCGGGGTCATCCCGGTCTTGACGGTGACTTCGAATCCCGGGATCTCTTTCAGCTGATCCACGGCGTTCTGGGAAAGTTTATCGCTGATCAGAATCTTTGTCATTTCCACTCCTCCTGAAGAACCTTCTGTGTGGCGGCGACACCGGCTCCCATGGTCACGGGGTAACCGAGGTCTTTGAGGGTCATCTCGAGGGCGGAGATCATGATGATCATCTCGAACCCGCTCATGTACCCGAGGTGGGCGAGGCGGAAGAACTCACCCTTCCGGGGTTCCTGGGCTCCGGCGATGTAGGCCATGTACTTCTTCTGCATGGTCTTGACCAGAGCGTTTCCATCGACTCCTTTGGGGGTCTTGACGGAGGTGAGAATGTTGCCGGGGGCGGTGGCGAAGAGCTCGAGGCCGATCGCCTTGACTCCGGCCCGAACGGCGTCGGCCAGGATTCTATGATGCTCAAGGATTCCTTCCATGGTCTGCTCTTTGATGATCTTGAGAGCCTCAAGCTGCTGGATCACCAGGGTGACGCCAGGGGTCCAGGGGGTAGTCTTCTTGGCCAGGTTCTTACGGGCCTTCTTCATGTCGAAGTAAAACTTGGGAAGCTTGGAGGCTTCCACGAGTTTCCAAGCCTTGTCGTCGAAGGAGATGAAGGCGAGTCCCGGGGGGATCATGAGGGACTTCTGGGAACCTGTGAGCAGGACGTTGACGCCCCACTGGTCCATCGGGCAGGGGGTGGCGCCGAGACCGGAGATTCCGTCGACCACGAGGATGGCGTCGGTTTTGCCGACAACCTTGGCGAAGCCTTCGATGTCGTAGACGGCGCCGGTGGAAGTCTCAGAGAGCTGGCAGAGAACAGCTTTAGCGTCGGGGTTGGCCTTGAGAGCCTTTTCAAGCTCTTCGGCGGGGTAGGCGCATCCCCATTCCACGGGGATTTCGATGGCGTTGACGCCGTAGGCTTTGCAGATCTGTCCCCAACGTTCGCCGAACTTTCCGCCGACGATGACGAGAACCTTGTCGCCGGGGGAGAAGAGGTTGGTGACGGCGGATTCCATGGCGCCGGTTCCGGAGCAGGTGAGGGTGTAGACGTCGTTCTTCGTCTGGAAGACATACTTCATACCCTCGGTCATCTCCATGAAGATGTTGGAAAACTCTTCGGTGCGGTGGTGGATGATGGGAAGGGCGGCTTTGGCCAGAACCGTCTCGGGGACGGGCGTCGGGCCGGGAGAGAGCAGGTAGTACTTTTTCAACATATGAAAGCCTCCATGGTTAGAAATTTTATTAAACAGAGAAAAAATTATAGACCAAAGAGAGTTGCATGTAAACCGTGAAGAGAAGAGGAGGAATCTTGCGTAAAATCCGTCAGCAGACCGGGGAGGTGGAGGGGTGAAAAAAAGAGGCCAAGGCTATGGCCACGGCGTCGGATTCATCGGCTCTTTGAAAGGTCAAAGGCGTAGGGAAGAAGAAGGCCAAAGCCTTCTGGACCTGCTCTTTCTCCGCCCGCCCGTAACCGGTCACGATCTTCTTAACCTCTCCGGGGGTGAGGGAGAGGAAGGGAAGGGAGCGGCGACGGGTCTCCAGAAGGAGCGCTCCCCGCAGATGGGCCAACACGAAGGAGCTGTGAGGGTTCTTTCCGACGAAGATATTTTCGAGAACAACCCAATGGGGAGCGGTTCTCTCCACTAAGGAGGCGAAGTCTAAGGCGATGGAAACGACCCTCTCTTCGAAGGGGAGAGCGGTGGAAGGACGGAAGAGGCCACTCTCCCGGAGGGTAAAACACCCCCCTTGCTCTTCGACCACCCCATAACCGGTGGTCTGAACACCTGGATCGATTCCCAGGGCTACTCGGAGAATTTTTCCATCTCCTCCTCGCTGATGTCGGCGTTGTTCCAGACGTTCTCTACGTCGTCATGGTCTTCGAGCGCCGATACGAGGCGGAGCATCTGTTGAGCCTCTTTCCCCGCCAAGGTCACGTAGGTCTGGGGAATCTTGCCGACCTTGGAATCTTCCATGGGGACTTTGGCGTCTTGGAGGGCTTTGACCACATCATCGAAGGCTTCCGGGGTCGTGTAAACCATGAAGGCCCCCTCTTCTTCTTGGATGTCCTCGGCGCCCGCGGAGATGGCGATGTCCATGAGCTCGTCCTCTTTCACGCCTTCGGTGGGAACGACGACGTACCCTTTCTTCTGGAACATCCAAGAGACGCACCCAAGCTCGCCGAGGTTGCCGGCGTTCTTGGAGAAGAGATGACGGAATTCCGCGACGGTGCGGTTCTTGTTGTCTGTGACCGCCTCGACCAAAAGGGCGGCGCCACCGGGTCCGTAACCTTCGTAGGTGAGCTCTTCGTAATTGACTCCCTCAAGCTGACCGGTACCGCGAAGGATAGCCTTCTCGATATTGTCCTTAGGCATGTTCAACGCACGGGCGTTGTCCATGGCTTTACGGAGACGGGAGTTCCTTTCAGCGTCACCACCACCTTGACGGGCGGCGATCTGAATCTCCCTGATCACTCTTGTGAAGGCCTGGCCTCTCTTGCTGTCGGTCGCCGCCTTCTTATGCTTGATGGATGCCCATTTCGAATGTCCTGACATCGGACCCTCCTTAAAAACCGTTTATTTCCGCATTTTATCACAGCCGGGGAGGAGATTCAACGAAAGGACGCGGGCGAGAGGTCTTCTTCAAGGATCTCCAGAAGGGCGAAGAAGGTGGTCTTCTGACCCTTCTTCCCGTAGAGGGGGAAGTAACGACCCTCCGTGTCCAGGGCGAAGCGGCGTTGCATTTTATCGGCGGATACGGGGTGGCCCCGATCATCGCTTCTGTTGATTCTGTCTGGAGGTTGAAACCCCTTCAGGTCGATCTTTTCCCAGAGAGTCGACTCCTCCGTGTCAAAGGAGATCGTCTCACCGGGGCGGAGAGAGAGGACCATGCCCAGAGGGATCTCCATAGGGCGGCCGTCAAGGGTCACCGAAAGGGAGGGGGGAGGGGCGACTCTCAGCGTTCCTTTTCCGATTTGGTCGAAGTCATGGCCGACGAAGAGGGTGAGGTTTTCCCCTTCCCTGAGAAGGAAGGGCTTGTCTAGAAGGTTCTCGCCGTCCTTCCCCGCCAATTTAACGGACCAGCCGAAACGACGGTTCCCCCAGATCCTGGTGACGCTGTAGGGCCCCGGAGAGGAGAGGTTGAGGGCGGAACCCGGGGGGAGGAAGAAGCGCCCTTTTGGTCCGGAGAGCTCGATTCCCCTCAACTCGGGGGGAAGAACCTTGCTGTCTGGAAAGCTTTCGAACTGAACCCCCAAGGCGCGAAAGAGCTCCCTCAAAACCAAGAGGTGGTGTTTCACCTTGGTCTGGTCGGAGGAGATGTTCTTCGAGACCTCAAGGCCGAAGGAGGGGATCTGAAAACTCTTATAGGCGAAGTAAGAGGCGGAACTTTTCATCTCCTCAAGCCTCAGGTCTTCCTGCTTCTCGTCGGTGCGGTGGTTCCAGAGGGCGAAACGCTGAGCCCTGGGGAGCTCCTTGTTGGCCCTGCGGACGGCCTCCCCTCCTAGGGCCTCTATGTCGATGGGTTGACCGTTCTTAGGAAAGAGGGCCTTGGCGCCGTCGATGATCAGACTCTGGCCGAAGGTGCCCGGCGAACGGGCGTGGAAACCCCAGGCGTCGTGGAGGTTGATGAACACATCGGCTTCCCCCATGAGGTTTTTGAGGATAGAGACGATCCTCCTGTCTGGGTCGGAGAGAGAGGAGAAGTTTTCGTCCTCAAACTTTCGGTTCATGTCGCCGAAGAAGCCCCTCACGTTCTTCATGATGGAGTAGAAGTTGACCCGGGGCAGGAGGATGAGGGTACCTTTGGTGAGGCGGGCCTCCGCAAGCTTCTCGGCGGCGAGGTAAGCCCCGGGTTCATCCCCGTGGATTCCCCCGAAGATCAGAACCACCGGGTGCTTCTCCGTTTCCGCGGCGATTCGGACGACCGGGAAGCGGAAATCTGTGGAGGTGAGGTAGACGTTCTCCCAGTAGACCGATCCTGAGAGGAGGAGGGAGGAGGCGGTGATGACGAGGAACCTGCAGAGGAGCCTGAACATCCTTCCCTTCTAAATGGTGATGGTCTCCGAGTGGAGGAGAATCCCTTCGGGGTCGAAGAGCTGAACCTCGACGCGGGAGGGGTAGAATCCCTTCTCGTACTGAAGGGGGATGTTCATCTCCTGAGCCGTTGTCAAGGAGAGGAGCTTGCCCTTCTTGAGAGGAAGGATTGGATCGGAGGGAGAGAAGGGGATAAAGCCCTCCCGGGAGTAGAGGTACCCCGAGCCGTCCGGTCCAAGGACCTTGACGACCAAATAGGTGGCCATGGGGCTCTTGAGGCCGTTCTTGACGGTGAAGTTGAGACGGAAGAGCCCCTGCAGAGGGTCGTTCTCCCAGCGGAAATCTTCGACGCTCATCCATTTGCCCCCTTGCTTGAGGGTGCTTTTTGGAGGGGTCCACCTCTTGTTGGGAAGGGAGATCTCCCTGAGAATCTTCCACCTTCCCCCGTCCTTGACCCAGTAGAGTCGTTTGACGCCGACGAAGCGCTTCTTGTCGGATTGGTAGACCTGGTAGAAGGAGGTGACCACGTAGTCGCCGGCCTTGATGATCTGGATGTCCTCCAGGTCGACCTTGATGAAAGAGTAGAGGGAGTTGAGCCGCTCCTTGAACTTCTTGTAGGAGACGTAATCGAAGTTGTCCATCCTGAAGAGGGGATGGTAGTGGGTGATGTACTTATCGATCTGACGGCTCTCCCAACCCTTCCTCCAGCTCTCCAGGAGGTTCAGGAAAAGGTCTCTCTCCTCGATGACCTCCTTGTAGGGACGGAAACGGATCTCCTCAACCGTAATGATCGGAGTCTTGTCGAGGGTGATGTAGGAGGAGACCTTCCCCAGGTCGGCGTTCTTCATGGCCACGCAGCCTCGGGTCGAGAAAGGGGTCAAGGGCTTGAAGGGATCGTCGCTTCCGTGGAGCCAGATTCCGGAACCCCGTTTCTGCTGGAATGTGTCGACGGCGTTGGGGTAGTCCATCACGAAGGCTCTGAGACCGTAGAGGGGAGGAAGCTCGTCGTCCTCCATGGTTTTCGTGAAGAAGTAGATCCCCAGGGGCGTCTTCTCGTCCCCCTCGGACATCTTGTTTCCCCCGTTCTTCCCGGTGGTGATCGTGAAAACCATGAGGGGGTTGGGGTTGTTCCCCTGGTAGAGGTACATCTTCTGGCTCCGTTTCTCCACCAGGAAGGCGGTCTCCTTCTCTTGGCCGATCATCAGAAGGTTGTCGGGGTAGAGGTTTTCACCGCAAAGGGGGAGAAAGGAGAGAAGAAGGAGGAGAAGAAGCTCAGCTCTGACGAAGGATTGTCTCATATCCGGCCTCGATGGCGTCCTTTTGAAGTTTGATGATCTCGGCGAGACCCTTTTCACCCATCTGGATCAGGTCAAAGAGCTCTCTGAGGGCGAAGGCCCTGTTCTCACCGGTCCCCTGAACCTCCAGAAGCTCTCCTTTCTCGTTTTCAACGATGTTCAAGTCTACGTCGGCGTTGGAGTCTTCCTGAAAGTCCAGGTCGAGAAGTTTCTCACCCCGCACGATTCCGATGGAGACTGCGGAGACGAGGCCAAGGAGGGGGTCGGCGTTGAGATGGCCCCGGAAATGGAGCCTCTTGATGGCCAGCGTCAGCGCCACCGCGCCGGCGTTGATCGCGGAGACCCGGGTGCCTCCGTCGGCCTGGAGAACGTCGCAATCCACTAAAAGGGTCTTTTCGCCAAGCTTCTTCAGGTCGATCATCCCCCGGAGGGAACGCCCGAGAAGCCTCTGAATCTCCTGGCTGCGCCCAGAGACCTTCCCCAGTGTTCGCTCCCGGGTGTGGCGTTTCTCCGTAGAGCCTGGGAGCATATCGTACTCCGCGGCCAACCAGCCGGTTCCTTGCCCCTTCAGGAAGGGGGGAACCTTCTCCTCCACGGTGATGGTGGCGAGGACGCGGGTGTCACCGCACTCGATCAGACAGGATCCTTCCGGGTGCTTGAGAAAATAGGGGTGAAAACTGGTCTTGCGAATTTCGTCGCTCTTTCTGCCGGCGCTTCTGGACAAAGGCTCCTCCTTGTCTCCGTTTCAGAGAACAGAGTAGTGGGCTATTATACCAAAGGAGGGAGTGTTTTCGGGAAAAAATCTTGGAGAAAAAGGGGATTTGGCAGCGCCATGGGGATTCGAACCCCAGTTTGATGGCTGAGAACCACCCGTCCTAGGCCTCTAGACGATGGCGCCGCAACTGTCCATAAGATAACATACTCTTGGAGGGGTATCAAGGGGTGAAAAAGAGAAAAATGGGAGAAGAGAGTGTGACGGCTCTCGAAGGAGGGGGAAAGGGCGCGGGGCCTTTCCCTTAAGGCTTCGAACCTCTCTCCTTGAGACTGAACGGTTCCGTCGTCAGGTAGACCGCGAAAGAGGCAAGCCAGTGCTCCCCCACGTAGCTTCCGCTTTGGATATTGGCCAGGGCGTCCTTCCTGTGGGCGGCGGCGGACTTGATGAGAAGGGGACGGACGGAGTCGTTCTTCGGAAGAACCGAAGCGATGTGGGCCATACACCAGGCCCTGCTGAGGTTCAGGCCGTCCAGGTGGACGATCTTGGGGTCATGGCGGTCGGAGACGGTGGCGGGGGAGAGGAGTCTTGGTGCTCCCTTCTTGGAGATCTCCGGGAGGAAGCGGTGAAACCAGCGGTGAAACTCTGCCGGCCCCAGAACCCGGGCCATGAGGTCCGCCTCCATGAGGGCTGGGGAGAAGAAGTCCTCCCCACCCGGCTCCCACACTGCCGGGTAGAGGGTGTCGGAGAGGTAGTACTCCTTGCTTCGTCTGACGACGAGCTCCTCCAACCCCTTATCACCGCAAGAGCGGGCGTAGTCGAAGGCGAAGGCCAGAGCGAAGGCCGTGTTGGGATGGACTCCCGTTCGGATCGGATAGGTCTGACGGGGGAGGAAACTCTTGAACCTGTCGACTATGGCGTCGGCGAGGGGTTGGAGGTTCTTCGACCACTCCCTCCCGTCCGGATCGTCCCATCCCCGAAGCTCTTGCGCCAGCTTCAGCAACCAGGCCCACCCGTAGGTTCTCTCGAAGGATTGCCGTTCCTTCTGAGAGAGGTAGGCGACCTCCTGGGCGATGTTCTCCGCCTTCAGATTCCCTCTGAGGGCCAGCCGAATCTGGGGGGCCTCGGGGAGGGCGGGGAAGGTTCGCAGGAGCCTGACGAGCATCCAGTGGCCGTGGACGGAGGAGTGCCAATCGAAACACCCGTAGAAACTCGGGTGAAGCGCCTTCGGGCCCTTGACCTCTTCCGGCCCGTTCATCACATGGTCAAGCTTGTTCGGATACTCCCGTTCTACACAGCGGAGGGCGAGAGAGGCGAAACGGGAGCCCTCGGCTTCGGTCAGGGGGAGAAGCTCCTCGGAAGGGGCGACGGGTTGAACCCTCTCTTTCGCGATTAAGGGGGAGAGGGCGAGGGCGAAGAGGAAGAGAGCCGGGGCGAATCCGCTTTTCATGGGGCCTCCTTGGCCAAGGCTACCCCTTAATGTATACCCGGTGCGGTGTGAGAAACAAGGGTGAAAAGGGAAAAACGACCCTGGGAGACGGGTCCGCCTCCCAGGGTCTGAGTGTATCTCTTTCGGTTACTTGATCTCTCTCTCGATCCACTTGGACCGATCTGGAGCCTTCGGAGTGGTGACGCTCTTGGGGGGATTCTTCTTTAACTCTTCGAGAAGAACCTCCACGGCCTTTTCGATACAGGGGTCCTTCCCTTGAACGATCTGCTCGGGACGATCCCAAACCTCAATGTCCGGGGCGACTCCCACCCCTTCCACGTCCCACTCCCCTTCTGTGTTGACGAAACCGAAAGAGGGAACGTTGAAGAAACCTCCGTCGACGAAGGCGGGGTTGCCGGAGATGCCCACAAGGCCTCCCCAAGTGCGCGTGCCGATGATGGTTCCCAGGCCTCTCTTCCGGAAGAAGAAGGGGAAAGCGTCCCCGCCGGAGGAGGAGTAGTGGTTGATCAGCATGGCCTTCGGCCCGGTGTGGGCGACACCCGGTTCCTGGGAGAGGTTCAGGTTGCGGCGGGACCAGTAGCTGAGAACCTTCCGGCCCACCAGGTCGATCATGACGCTGGGGATGAAGCCGCCGCCGTTGTAACGGTCGTCGATGATCAGGGCCTCCTTGTTCGCGTAGGCGTACATCCCTTTGAAGAGTTCGATGTTCCCCGGCATAGAGGTGTCAGGGACGTGGATGTACCCGATCTTACCGTTTGAGAGTTTGTCGACTATGGCCCTGCGGCTTCGGACCCAATCGAGGTAGAAGAGGCTCTGCTCGCTGGGGATGGGGGTGATTGTGGAGAGTCTGACCCCTTGGGCGGTGGGGGAGAGGTTGACTCCGATCTCGACTCTCTTCCCAGCCTTGTTCTCCAGGAAGCTGTAGGGGTTGTCCTTCAGCGTCACATCGTGGCCGCACAGGGAGATCAGGTAGTCTCCCTCGCGAACGTCGACTCCCGCCTCCTGGAGGGGGGAACGGGTCGCGTCGGACCAGTTTTCGCCCTGGTAGATCTTCGTGATTCTGTAGCGCCCCGCCTTGGTGTCAGGGGTAAGGGCGGCTCCCAGGAGACCGTTCTGAATACGGGGGATCTCCGGGTACTCTCCGGCGTTGACGTAGGCGTGGCCGACGTTGACCTCGCCCAGCATCTCGTGGAAGAGGAAGTCCAGGTCAGCCCTATGGGCGATCCCCTCAACCAGGGGACGGTACTTGGCACGCATCTTCTCCCAGTCGAGCCCATGGATGTTGGAAACGTAAAACCAGTCACGGAAGAGCCGCCAACCATCGTCGAAGATCTGGAGCCACTCTTTCCGGGGTTCCAGGCGCATCTCCATCTCGCCGGTTTTCAGGAGCCCCTCTCCAACCTTCTGCCCCGGGGTCGCCGGGAGGATTCCCCATTTGCTTCCGGCCCGGTAGAGAATTTTCTTCTCGTCCGCCGAGAGCTCGCAGGACTGGACTCCGGCCAGGACTGTCTCGTCTTTCTTCTCGGAGAACTTGTAGAGGTGGAGCTCTCCGTTCTTTAAGTAGTAGAGTCCCTCCTGAGAGGCGATCAGACCGACGTAGTCGTCCGCGGGGAGGGGAAGGGCGACGATGCGGGCGGAGATGTTCGTAAAGTCCACCCTGACGCTGGGCTTTGCGGGAGCGGCCTTGCTTTTCCCTTTGGCTTCGACCTTAAGGGGCGTGGCGGAAGCGGCCGGAAGAGCCTCTTGGTCGACCTTCTCGGGGAAGGGGTTGGGAGCGTCCGAGGTCAACGGAAGGATGTAGATTCTGGACGCCTTGTTGAAGAGGTAATCGAACTCGTAGGAGGAGAAGGAGATGTTGAAGTCCCTCTGGGAGAGGAAGTAGATGTACTTCCCGCAGGGGGAGAAGACGGCTCCCGAGTCTTGGTAGGTTCCGTCTGTGAGGGGCTGGCTCTTCTTGCTCTCCAGGGAGTAGAGACGGAGGGCCGACTGGCCTGAGGCCCCTTCCTTGGTGTAGACGATCCAACGGCTGTCAGGGGACCAGGAGGCCTCGGTGAGATCCTGTCTGTCCCCCTTGTCGACGGTCTCCACCGCCTTGGTATGGATGTCCAGAATCTGGAGCAGACCGTTCTTGTCGTAGAAGAGAACCTTAGAGCTGTCTGGGGACCATTGGGCCGGGAAACGCCAGATTCGGCTCTTCTCGGTCAGGGCGACGACCTTTCCGGTGGAAGCGTCGCGCAGGTAGATCTCATACTCGCCGCTCTTGTCGGAGTAGTAGAGAATCCACTTTCCGTCCGGAGACCAGGCCGGATAGAGCTCCCGAACTCCCTGGGTGTCGGTGAGGTTCACCACCGGGCCGTCTTTCTCGGGGAGAGAGTAGATGTCCCCCCGGGCTTCGAAGAGGGCCCTCTTCCCTGTCGGTGAGAGGGAAGAGCTCTGGATGAACTTATCCGTTTTGACGAACCGGGGAAGGGTGTCCGGGAAGTCGCCGTGCAGGGAGATGGGAAGGGGGGCGACCTTTCCGGTTTCGGTCTCCAGGAGGTAGATCTCGCCGGCCTTCTCGAAGACGATCTTGTTCACCCTGCCCGAGGGCCAAAGGATATCGGCGTCGGTGAAGTGGGTCACCTGCTCGACGTTCCGGCTCTTGAGGTCAAAGGTGTAGAGGTTGAGGGTGAGATCCCTGTCGGAGACGAAGTAAATCTTCTCGCCGATCCAGAGGGGTTGCTGATCTGTGCCGGGGAAGTCGGTGATCCTGTCGGAGGCGTTCTTGTCCAGATCGTAGATCCAGACGTCCTGGGCGCGGCCGCCCTTGTAACGCTTCCAGTTGCGGAAATCCCTCTCGATGGGGGTGTAGACAACCTTATGGCCGTCCGGGGAGAGGTGGCCCATGCCGGCCTCGGGAATGGCCAAGGGCATCTCCAGGCCCCCTTCCAGGTTCACCAGGAAGTACTTTCCCATGCGCTCGCCCCAAGGGGTACGGTTCGCCCGGATCATGATCGAGCGGCTGTCGGGCGTCCAGTCCAGGACGACGTTGTCAAACCCGCCACGGGTCGGCATCTCGCCGACATCGTTGTAGAAGGTGAGCTGTTTGGGTGTCCCTCCCTCGGAAGGGATCACGTAGATTTGCCGGTTTCCGGAGTACTCCCCGGAGAAGGCGATCCACTTGCCGTCGGGAGAGATCTTGGGAAAGAGTTCCCGACCCACGTGGGATGTGAGACGTCGCGCCTCTCCTCCGGAGAGGGGGACCGTCCAGATGTCGCCGGCGTAGACGAAGGCGACCAGGTTGCCCGAGACGTCGGGGTAGTGAAAGAGCCGACCCTGAGCGCCCAGAGAGGGCAGGGCAAAGATAAGAAGGAACAGGACCGAAAGGCCGATGATTCTCTTCATGAAGCCTCCTTGAGGTTGTTGGGGTGTTGCAGATAAGGAATACGGGGGGGCAAGGAAAAGGTTAGCCCCTCTGGGGGTGAAAGAAACGGTGCTCCTGGGAGAGCTCTCTGATCAGGTCTTGAACCTTCCACTCCAGGGAGGTCTCCGTGGTGGTGGCCAGAATCGTCTCCTTCGGGAGACGGGGGGACCCCTTCAGAAGGGTCACAAGCTCTGACAACTCTTCTGGGGAAAACCCGTGAAAGAGAATCACCCTCTCCCCGTCGGGGAGGGTCGAGTCCGAGCGGTTCTGATCCATTTCTCTCTCCTGGGAATCAATCGGATTTGAGGATCGAGAGGAAGGCCTCCTGGGGGATTTCGACGCGGCCGATGGTCTTCATCCGCTTCTTCCCCTCTTTTTGCTTCTCCAGGAGCTTCCGCTTTCTCGAGATGTCGCCGCCGTAACACTTGGCCAAGACATCCTTTCTGAGGGGGTTGACGGTCTCACGGGCGATGATCTTTCCCCCGATCTTCGCCTGAAGGGCGACTTCGAAGAGTTGGCGGGGAATGTTCTTCTTGAATCTCAAGAGGATATCCCGGGCCTTCCGGTAAGCGCTATCCCTGTTGACGATGATGGTCAGGGCGTCCACGGGATCGCCGTTGATGAGGATCTCCAGCTTCTCCAAGGGGGATTCCCGAAACCCGAGGAACTCGTAGTCGAAGGAGGCGTAGCCGCTGGTGAGAAGCTTGATCGCGTCGTAGAAATCGACGATCATCTCCGAGAAGGGGATCTCGTAGTCCAGGATCACCCTCTGCTCCGAGAGGTAATGGAGCCCTTTGTACTGGGCCCTCTTGGGCTCGAGGTGCTTCATGATCGTTCCCACATGCTTCTGGGGGCAGAAGATGGAAACTTTCATGAAGGGCTCTTCCAGGAGGGTGTACTCGTTCTTCTCGGGAAGCTTGGCGGGGGAGTCGATCTCGATCTTCCGGCCGTCGGTGAGTTGAACGCTGTACTTGACCGAAGGGGCGGTGGTGATGATGTTCAGGTTGAACTCCCTCTCCAGACGCTCTTGAACGATCTCCCGGTGAAGAAGTCCGAGGAACCCGCACCTGTAGCCGAAGCCTAAGGCGGGAGAGTTCTCGGTCTCGAACTCGAAGGAGGAATCGTTGAGCTGAAGCTTTTCTAGGGCCGTGGAGAGCTCTTCGTGGGTTGTCGTTCCCGTGGGGTAGAGTCCCGCGAAGACCATGGGCTTGAGGCGCTGAAAGCCGGGGAGGGGTTCCAGGTCCGGACGGTTGGCCAAGACGATGGTGTCCCCGACGGTCACATCGGAGATCTTCTTGATCTCCGCGATCAGGTAGCCGGTCTCGCCGGCCTGGAGCATGGGGACGCTCACCTCTTTGGGCGTGAAGTACCCGACCTCCTCGACGTCGTAGGCGGCGTTGGAGAAGACCAGCCGAACCTTGTCCTTCACCTTGAGGGTCCCTTCCACAACCTTCACCAGGAGGACGACGCCCCGGTAGGAGTTGTACCAGGAGTCGAAGACGAGCGCCCGAAGAGGTTTTTCAGGGTCTCCCGTGGGAGGGGGGATCTTCTCGACGATGGCCTCCAGGACATCGTCGACTCCGATCCCGGTCTTGGCCGAGACGAGGAGGGCCTCGTCGGCGTGGAGTCCCACGGCGTTCTCGATCTGCTCCTTGGTCTTCTCGACCTCCGAGCTGGGCAGATCGATCTTGTTGATCACCGGGAGGAGAACCAAATCGTTGTCGATGGCCAGATAGGCGTTGGCCACGGTTTGAGCCTCCACGCCCTGGGTGGCGTCGACAACGAGCAGAGCCCCTTCGCATGCGGCCAAGGAGCGGGAGACCTCGTAGGAGAAGTCGACGTGGCCTGGGGTGTCGATGAGGTTGAGGGCGTACTCCTTCCCGTCTCTGGCCTTGTGGAGGAGTCGGACGTAGTGGGCCTTGATGGTGATGCCCCGTTCCTTTTCCAGGTCCATGCTGTCGAGCATCTGCTCGCTCATGTCCCGCTCGGCGACGGCGCCGGTCTTCTGGAGAAGGCGGTCCGAGAGGGTCGTCTTCCCGTGGTCTATATGGGCGATGATCGAAAAGTTTCTGATTAGGCTCTTATCCATGTTTGTGGGCGGCGTAAAGGGCGGCTCCTACGAAGCCCGCCCTGTTGAGGAGCGTTCCTGTCCGGATCTCCGGCAGGGAGTGGGGATAGGTGTAAGAACGTTCCCTGAGCGTTGCCAGGGCAGTGGGGAGGAAGAGGTCGGCCAGATGGGAGAGGCCTCCCCCCAGAACGATGGTGTCCGGGTTGAGAAGGTTCTGAAAGGTTGTCAAGCCTAGACCCAGGTAGTATCCGAAGCGGCGGAAGCATTGGAGCGCCGCCTCTTCACCCTTTCTGGCCCGCTCTCCGATCTCCGCAGGCTCCGGGGAGGGAGCGTTGGTCAGGGAGGAGTAGGTCTCCTTGAGGGGTCGGATGGTGGTTTCGGTCTCCAGGCAACCTCGGCTACCGCAGGGGCAGATCTTTCCCTCCGGTTCGACGACAATGTGCCCACCCTCAATGAAACCCCGGTTTCCTAGGAAGAGGTTGCCGCCGATGACAAGACCTGTTCCTACGCCGCTTCCCAGCGTGAGGAGGAGGAAGGTGCCCCCCTTCTTGCTGGAGAGGGAGTATTCGCCGAAGGCGGCCAGGTTGGCGTCGTTGTCCACGATGAAGGGGAGGGGAAGGAAACTCTTGATCGGAGCCAGGTAATCCGTATCCGTCAAGGCCGGAAGGTTGGGCAGGCGGAGAAGCCTGTGAAGGCTCTGGTCCACCAGGGCCGGAAAGCCGAAACCCACCGTGGAGACGGGAAAGAGGGCTCGGGCCTCCTCGACCAAGAGGGCCAAGGCCCCGTAGAACTCCGAGGCGCTCCCCTTCTTGGTGGGAACGGAGTTCTCCCAGAGAATCTCTTCGTCTCTCAGAACCCCCGCCTTCATGGCGGATCCGCCGATATCGACTCCCAGGGAGTAAGTTTCCTTCATGGCTCTCCCCATTATACAGGAAGGGAGGGGAGAAGGGAACCGGTGCCCCTGACATGGCTCTCCCCATTATACAGGAAGGGAGGGGAGAAGGGAACCGGTGCCCCTGAGTCGCCACACTTGGACGTGGCGATAAGAACGACTCCACTACAAAGGACACTCCCTTTTGGACAGGAAGATTTTCCAGGGAATACTCCGTTTTTCTTCATTCCTGAGGCATAAGGGCCGAATGAACCGTTCTCTTCTCCATTGTCGACTGTTCCCAACGCCTATGTCGTTCTTTCCACCTCGAATTTTTCCGCTCTCTTGACACAGAACTGAATGTGCTTAGAATAGAGAAAAGGGAGAGATTACGCTCTTAAATCCCTCAGAAAGTTTGGGAAAGAAGGGCTGAAACTCTGTAAGGCATCGGAGGAACAACGTCAGAGAGGGCCCGGTTTCTTGACGACCTGTGGAGAAGCGAAGAAGGTGGTGCAGAAAAAGGCTCGAAATTTTGGCGAACATCTCCTAGGGCTCTTCCTTGAGGACGCCCAGGGGAGTGAGAGAATCTTGAACGAGTGGGTGGTTTTTTCCGCGAAAAGTGTCTATTCCGATCCGGCGGCTCCGGGGGGAGGGAGTACCACCCTTTAGCGGAGTCGCTGGGTGAAAAGGAGGGGGAGATGCCAAACCGGTTCTTCAGAACGGCGTTTATGGTTCTGGTCGCTCTTTTCATGATCACAGAGGTACTTGCGGCCCAAGAAAGAGGTCCTTCAACGCGAGAAGAACGCGAAAGAGTGCTCCAAATGACCAGGTCCAGCGAGCTGGATCTGTTAAACGGCTCAAGCGATCTGGACAGATTCTGGTTTATCCAATTCATCGCCTCGGTTCCCGACATTACCATACGGATCGGCTCCGTGGCGATGTGGTGCACCGAGTCTTTCCTGCAAACCGAAAGAGAACAGGCTTTCATACTCTACCATTTCATGCTTAGCGCCGTTTCCGCAATCATCAACAACCCCGAAATCTCAAACGATCCGGAGGCCGTCGACACCGCAGGGGTCGAAGGGGTCATCCGGGCGTACAAGAATCTGTTACAAGCGGATCCCGGCCGGCGATCATCGGTTTTCGATGAAGCGGTTACCTCTCAAGAGAAGGGGAATCTCCGAGAGTTTGTCAAAAAATTGAGAGAAAAAGAGAAATAGAAGCCGAAAGAGGCGATCGATTCCCTCAAGAGAAGATACTACGGAATCACTTCGGAAACGAGGTTGAACGCTCTTCTCGAAGCGAGAACCACGGCGGGCACTCCCCTGGAGCCCCGTCGGCTCCCCGGAAAGGGGATTCCCTTTAGATTTCCAACTTCCTGGCGGTGGGGAAGACCCGTTCGAGCCTCTCTCCGCTCTGGGGGGAGAGGAGGAGAAAGAGGGTGTTATCCCTCTCCAGGGCGGGAAGGATTGAGCTTGGCAAGGAATCCGGGAGAGGGTCAGGGAGGAGGAGGGAGAGGCAAACCCTGGCGCTTCTCTCCATGACGGCATGGAGAAGCCGCTCCGGTCCTGGGGATTCGTCTTCCAGAAGGTATTCGCTTCGGTTGCCCCCAGAGGGGGGGAGGGGGTAGTCGACCCCCAGGGGAGGCACGGGTCCCGAGAGGGGCGCGAGGAGGTCGTAGGCCCTCCAGGGGGGAAGGGCGGAACGTTGAAGGGATCCGAAGGGGGCTGTCCCGTCGATGAAAAACTGGTAGTTCAGCGTGAGAGCGCCCAGAGAGGGGAAACGGAGGGTGATTCTCAGGTTCTCTTCCTTCCGTAGTGTCCACTCCCCCAAGGGGGAAGAGAGGGCACTGCAGGGGGGAAGGCTCTCGACGAACTCTCGGGGCCAGAGGGAGAGGAGACTCCCCGTGAAGGGGAGGGAGAGGAGCGCCAAGGCCCTCCAGAGGGAGACCCTTCTCTCTTGCTCTCCCACAAAGAGGGTCAAGAGGGAGGCTTCACAAGACCAAGTCGGGGGAAGGCCGGGGAACTCTTGAATATGGATTCTCACGGAAGGAGTCGGATCCCATGGTGGAGTCTTCCCTCTCTCTCCCCTCTCCGGTAGGAGAAGAGCCGGG
>JAMOAD010000063.1 GCA_023621955.1 Acidobacteriota bacterium | reverse complement strand
TCTCGGCCTCTTCTTCTACCTCTTCAGGCTGACCGACTACACAGGAAAGGACCAGATCGCCGCGGCGGTGAACATCTTCTTCCGGTGGAACCCCCTGGTCGCCCTCTCGGTGACTCTGGCGGCCAAGGCGCTTCTGGCCCTCTTCCTTCCCGCCCTCCTCCTGGCTGTGCTCACCCTCCTGTTGGGGCGGTTCTTCTGCGGGTGGGTCTGCCCCTTGGGGACACTGCTCGACGCCGCCCACAAGGTTGTTCCTCCCCGGGGCCAAGGGGTGGGGAAGGGATGGGTGAAGGTCAAGTATTTCCTCCTCCTGCTGATCTCCGCCTCCTCCCTCTTCGGCCTCCAACTCGTGGGCTTCTTCGATCCCTTCGCCCTTCTCCTCCGGGGGTTCACCTTCGCGGTGGATCCGGTCTTCAACTCCTCCGTCACAGGGATCTTCGATACCCTCTACAAGAAGGGACCCTCCTGGGTGACCTCTCTCTCGGAACCGGTCTATGAGTTCCTGAAGAAGGGGGTTCTTCCCTACCAGCAGTCCATCTTCTCCCTCTCCCTGGTCGCCTTCTTCCTTCTCCTGGGGATCTTCCTCCTGGAGAGGGTCCAGCGGCGTTTCTGGTGTAAGAACCTCTGCCCCCTGGGAGCCCTTCTGGCGCTCCTTTCCCGGTTCTCGCCCCTCCGCCGCAGGCCCGGGAAGCTCTGCCCCTCCTGCGGACAGTGCGGGAAGCTCTGCCGTTTCGAAGCCTTCCAGGAGGACGGACGTTTCGTCCCGGAGAGGTGCAACCTCTGCATGGAGTGCGTGGCCAAGTGTCCTCAGGGGATGATCTCCTATAGGCTGGGCGTGCCGAGCCTTCAAGACCGCGTGGACCTCTCCCGCAGGGCCTTCCTGGGAGTCGGTCTCACCGGCGTCGCCCTTCCCCTGGTCTCCCGGGTCGGGTGGGGGGAAAAGCTTCCCCGGCCGACCCTCCTGCGTCCTCCTGGGGCCCTGGACGAGAGGCTCTTCCTCCAGAAGTGCGTCCGTTGCGGGGAGTGCATGAAGGTTTGTATCCAAAACGGCCTCCAACCGACCCTCCTGGAGGCGGGAGCGGAGGGGATGTTCACCCCCCGGCTGGTTCCCAGAATCGGCTACTGCGAGTACAACTGCAACCTCTGCGGGCAGGTCTGTCCCACCGGGGCGATCCCCAAGGTTCCCCTGAGCGAGAAACAGCGCTTCCAGATTGGGAAGAGCCACTTCGACAAGAACAGGTGTCTTCCCTACGCGAAAGAGGTTCCCTGCATGGTCTGCGAGGAGCACTGTCCGATCTACGACAAGGCGATCCGCTTCCACGAGGTCACCGTCTCCGACGGAAGGGGGGGAACCTTCCCCCTGAGGCAACCCTACGTCGTCGAGGAGCTCTGCATCGGCTGTGGAATCTGCGAAAACAAGTGCCCCCTCCCCGGGGAGGCCGCCATCCACGTCCTCTCCCAGAGGGATCTGAGGGAAGCGGGGAACGGCAAGTACGACTGAGGCGGGGAGAGCCTGTAAAGAGGGTTCTTGAGAAGGGGGAGTACCGCCCTCGACCCGTTACTTCCGGAAAGAGGCCTCTCCCTTCACACTCCAGAGGAGACGGTAGTGGAGGATGACGAAGAGGGCCCGGAAACCGTCACGCCAGCCGATCTTCTTTCCCTCCTCCGGGGTGCGTCCCCTGTAGGAGATCGGGACCTCCAGGAAGCGGATCTTCGGAAGGCGCGAGAGCTTGAAGGTCAGCTCCGGCTCGATGCCGAACCGATCCTCCTCCAAGAGGAGTGACTTGACGGATTCGCTCTTGAAGACCTTGTAGCAGGTCTCCATGTCCGTCAGGGAGAGACGACAGGCCCAGTTGGAGAGAGCCGTGAGAAACCCGTTGGCGAAACGGTGGAGGGAGAGGGCCCCCTGGGGCTTACCCAAGAAGCGGGAGCCGTAGACAACGTCGGCCTCCCCCTTCAGGAGGGGTTCCAGCAGGAGGGGGTACTCCTGGGGGTCGTACTCCAGGTCGGCGTCTTGGATCAGGATCAGGTCGCCCCGGGCCTCGTCGATTCCCCGCCGCACCGAGAAGCCCTTTCCCCGGTTTCCGGGGTTGGAGAAGACTCGGACCCGGGGGTCTTGTTGGGCCAGGAGATCCAGAATCCGCCCGCTCCCATCGGTGGAGCCGT
This sequence comes from Acidobacteriota bacterium, assembly GCA_023621955.1. Lineage (GTDB taxonomy): Bacteria > Acidobacteriota > Aminicenantia > JAMOAD01 > JAMOAD01 > JAMOAD01. The sequence goes on along the minus strand of JAMOAD010000063.1, from coordinate 2,919 downwards.
CGTCGATGAGGAGAATCTCCCTCTCCAGGGGGAGAGGAACCGCCAGGACCCTCTCGACGAGGGCGCGGACGCTCTTTTCTTCGTTGTAAACCGGGATCAAGATGGAGAGGAGGGAATGGGCCATAGGAGAGTTTACCCCCAGAAGGGAGGAGAGTCCAGAGGAGAGTTTTCTCCTTGACAAAGGGAAAAAAAAGACCATATAGTATATAAAACGAAGGGAACATGAAGATTTCGGGCGAAACGATCTCTTGGGAATCTCTCTTTCCCGGTGGCTTGCTCTCCGGGACGAAAGGAAAGGGGAGCCCTCCGGGGGAGAAGGCGGCAAAGTCCGAGGTCTCTTCCGGGGCCGAGGAGGCGAGCTCTCAGGAGCTGACGGAGAAGGAAGATCGACGGGTCAAAGAGCTCAAGAAGATCGATTCCCAGGTCCGTGCCCACGAGGCGGCCCACATGGCCGCCGCTTCCGGTCTTGTCGTCCGGGGCGCCCAGTACGAGTACGAGAAGGGGCCCGACGGTCACCTCTACGCCGTGGGAGGGGATGTTCAGATCGATACCTCCAAGGAGAACGGCGACCCCGCGGCAAACCTCCGGAAAGCCGAGAAGATCCAGCGGGCCGCTATGGCCCCCCAGGATCCGTCGACCCAGGACCGGAAGGTCGCCGCCGAGGCCAGGGCCATGGCCGCTGAGGCCCAGGCGGAGCTCATGGAGAAGAAGCGAAAGGAGATGAAGAGCTCTCTGGAGGAGTACGGCGAGGACGAGGGGGGAGGAACGGGCCTCTTCGTCGAAACCTGGGGGTAGAGAGCCTAGCAAGGGGGCGAACGTTCTGGGGAGGACCTTAGAGAGTCAAGAGATAGAAGCTCTTGGTTTTATCGAGGGTAAAACCACAAGACAGGAGAGCGTTACAAGAGGCCTTGTTCTCCGGTTCCGGTTGCACCAGGATACGCCTTGCGTTGTTTTGCCTTCTGATTCTCTCCACTAAGGATCTGATGATCCCTTTGCCGAACCCTTTCCCGAGGTAGCCGGTGTCACCGATCAGATAATCGATGCTGTAAGTGCCCTCTATGTCCGTGTCGCCGTGCCAGCTCTCCCCGCTGTAGCGGTACTCATAAAACTGACAAAACCCAACGGCATGACAGCCGATTTCAACGATGAAGTGGTGCAAAAAAGAAAACTCTCCCTTCCGCTTCTCGACCTCCTCAAGCCAATCCAAGGGGTCGTGGTACCACCGTGAAACATGGGGCAGGTAGAGCAATCTTTTCAACAGAGGAAGATCCTCATCGGAGAGATTCCGCAACAAGAGTTCGTCCATCGGTGCTCCTAGTAACGCCGTCTTTTCATGTTGGAAAGGGGAGGGGCGCAAACCCCCACGCCTCTTTCCCATCCCTTCTTCACAGGAAGGGTTCACCTTCGTCAAGGCGAAAGGTTTTGAGAGGGCCTACCTCCTCTTCGTGATCGTTAAAAACAGGGAGGAACCATCGACCTCTTCGAGGGAGTAGTCCAGTCCGGTGGATCTGCCGATTCTCTGGAAATCCAGCTCGGATAGGGTGGTCGCTTCGAATCCGTCGTCGCAGTGGATGACTCCCTCCCTGGTCTTGGCGGGATCAACCTTTCCGATCAGCCCCTTCTCAGATTGTTCGACAAACCAGCTCACCCTCTCTTTCTAGATTTTTGGGGAGTAGGTGCTGAAGAGGACCCTTCCCCCCGCTTTTGTGGCTTGAAGGGCCCTCTCTACGAGGAGTTGAGGGTTCCCTTTGATGGCGGAGATCCCGTTCTGTAGGCAGAGGGTAAGATCGAAGCGCTCCAGATAGTTCAGGCTGTAGGCGTCCATGACCTCTAAAGAGACGTTGCCGAGCCCCTTTAAGTAACTCCGACCGTACTGGACTGTCTCCGGAGAGAGATCGATACCGGAGAGGGATCTTGCGTAGGGAGCGAGCTCTTTCAGGATCCGCCCATAGCCGGCTCCTATCTCCAGGAGGTCGTCGTCTAAGGCCGTTTTGCTCTTCACGTACTCGATTTCGCTCCTCAGATACTGCCGGATTCTCTCGATTCTTGTGTTGTAGACCTCCACGAGCCTGAGAGAGTTCAACGACTCTTCATAGTAGTTGCCGCTTTCCATGGTCTTCTCCTGGAAGGATCGAGGAAACCCTTCGCCTAGGCGGTATGCCCATGTCGGAAGGGTTAACCCTCAAACAGCGCGCGAAAGGCTCTTACCACCACCCCTATTTCCAAAGGGCACCGCGAGGAGTGATTTTCATCAGGCACACCTGGTCGCCCATCTTTATGCTTTGGAGGAGCTCAACATCGACTTCGCACCCAAAGGCCTTTTCGAAAAGAACCTTACTATACCCGGTGGTGCATTGACACCATGTCTTCGTCTCCAATCTGTCCACCTCGGCAAGCATCGGACAAGGGCAGAAGGGGAATTGGAGATAGAGCTCCCCGTCTTTGGAAAAGAGGCCGGCGGCCTTTGCTTTCTCTTGGCTTGCGAACTCTTCTAAATTCGAGGAGGCATCGAAGAGTTCCTTTACCAAGGCGAATTTTTCGTCCATCCCATATCCACATTGACAGTTCATCCTGATCTGTTTCACCGTAGACAGATCAAAGCGCTCTTCCAACCTTTTCATGGTGGATTTTACCCAGGTTGCGTTATCCTCTGGTGAAGAGTGCCCCTCTTCGCCGTAGACGATTTTGGCCGCTGTTTCTTTATCGCTTGCGGCTTCAATGGCGCTAAAGAGAACCTGCTCTTGGATCTTTCTCATATCAAACATCATGACACCTCATTTTAAATTTACGGGTGTGGGTTTTTGATCTGTGGCTCCAGGGAGACACCCTTCTCAGCAGAAGCGCAAAAACGGTTATCGGATCTCTTCATGACACCTTTGAGCGCCCTGTTGCGGGACAAGACGCCCTCTTTCTCCTTGG
>JAMOAD010000276.1 GCA_023621955.1 Acidobacteriota bacterium | reverse complement strand
CGGAAGTACTCGGCTTGGGTGACCCCGGTCAGGCCGACCCGGAGTCGGGCCCCCGGGGGCTCGGTCATCTGGCCGTAGACCATAACGGTCTTCCCGATAACCTTCGATTCCGTCATCTCCAGGTAGAGGTCGTTCCCCTCCCTGGTCCTCTCTCCCACTCCGGCAAAGACCGAGTAACCGCCGTGTTCCTTGGCGACGTTGTGGATGAGCTCCATGATGAGAACGGTTTTACCTACGCCGGCTCCCCCGAAGAGGCCGATCTTTCCGCCCTTCAGGAAGGGTTCGAGAAGGTCGATGACCTTGATCCCGGTCTCGAACATCTCCATCTCGGTGCTCTGGTCGACCAGAGCGGGAGCATCCCTGTGGATCGGGTAGCTCTTGGTGCCCTGAATGGCGCCCTTCTTATCGACAGGCTCGCCTATGACGTTCATGACCCTCCCCAGGCAAGGCTCTCCAACCGGGCAGGTGATCGGCGCTCCCGTATCTATGGCTTTCATCCCCCGAACCAACCCGTCGGTCGGATGCATGGAGACGGTCCTTACACAGTTCTCTCCAAGGTGTTGTTCAACTTCGGTGATGATGCTCAGGGGCTCCCCCTCGTACCCTTCGGACGTGATGTTGATGGCGTTGTAGATCGCCGGAAGGTGACCCTTGAACTCTATATCCACAACGGGGCCGATGACTTGAACGACCTTACCGATGAGCTCTTTCTCTCCCATTGAAACCTCCTATCGTTTCATCGCTTCGCTGGCGGTGGTAATCTCCAGAATCTCCCCGGTGATGGAGGTCTGGCGGATCTTGTTCATCTCGAGGATGAGGGAAGCCACGACTTCCGTGGCGTTTTGGGTGGCCATCTCCATGGCCATCATCCGTGCGGCTTGCTCAGAGGCCATGGATTCCAAGAGGATTCGGTAGAACCCGTTCTTCATGTAGGCCGGGAGCATGGCTTTAAAGATCTCCTCGGCGGAGGGTTCAAACTCGTACCCCGGGAAGGGCTCCTCCCCTGCGGCAACGACGGGGGGAATGGGAAGCCACTTTTCCAGGACCACTTCGCTTCGAGAGACGGAGTGAAACTTGTTGTAAAGAAGGTAGACCGCGTCGGTGCTCCCGTCGAGGAAGGAGTCGATCAACCGCTCTGATATCTCCAGACTCCCTTCATAAGAGGGTTTGGAGAGAAGCCCGGCCTTGGAGAAGAGCATCTCCCTCTCCCGGAAGCGGAAGTAGTCAACCCCCTTCTTCCCCAGGACAGAGAGAGCGACCTCCCTGTTTTGGGAGAGCTCACCGATCTTGGCCTCGGCAAACTTGAGTGTGTTGGTGTTGAAGGCTCCACAGAGTCCTTTATCTCCGGCGATGACCACCAAGGTCACCCTCTTCTCCTCACGGTTCTGGAAGAAGGGGTGGGTGATCTTGGAGTCTCTCGCCACGATCTGACGGAGGATTCCCTTCAGCCTCTCGGCGTAGGGTCTCGTTTGAAGAACCAAGCCCTGGAAGCGCTTCAGCTTGGCCGCAGAGACACTCTTCATCGCTTTCGTGAGCTGGGTGGTGCTCTTGACGCTTCTGATCCGGTGTCTCAGATCGATGACGCTAGGCATTAAAGGCTGTTCTCCTTCTTGAAGCTGTCATGAAAGGTCTGCACCGCCTCCTTCAGCCGGCTGTCCAACTCCGGAGAGATGTCTTTCTTCTCGACGATCTCTTTGTAGATCTCCCCATGGTGGTCTTCGATATACCCGTAGAGTTCCTTCTCAAACCTTCTGACCAGGGGGATGGGGATATCGTCCAGGAAACCTTTTGTCCCGGCGTAGATTCCGGCGACCTGCCGCTCCACGCCCAGGGGTTCATACTGATCCTGTTTGAGAAGCTCGGTGAGGCGTCTTCCACGATCAAGCTGAGCGATGGTGGACTTGTCCAGGTCAGAGCCAAACTGGGCGAAGGCTTCGAGTTCTCTGAACTGCGCCAGATCCATCCTCAACGTCCCGGCGACCTTCTTCATCGCTTTGATCTGAGCGTTCCCGCCGACCCTGGAAACCGAGATCCCGCTGTTGATGGCGGGGCGGATTCCGGCGTTGAAGTAGTCCGGTTCCAGGTAGATCTGCCCGTCGGTGATGGAGATCACGTTGGTCGGAATGTAGCCGGAAACGTCTCCGGCCTGCGTCTCGATCACCGGAAGAGCGGTGAGGGTTCCGCCGCCCAGGTCGTCCCTGAGCTTGGCCGCCCTCTCAAGAAGACGTGAATGGAGGTAGAAAACGTCGCCGGGGAAGGCCTCACGTCCCGGTGGACGTCTGAGCAGGAGGGAGATCTCGCGGTAGGCCTGAGCGTGTTTGGAGAGATCGTCGTAGACGATCAGGGCATGGCGCCCACTGTCCCGGAAGAACTCGCCCATGGCGCAGCCCGCATAGGGGGCTATGTATTGAAGGGGTGCCGAGGACGAAGCGGAAGCGACGACGACGATGGTGTACTCCATGGCGCCCTGTTCTTCCAGGTGACGGACGACCTGGGCGACCGTGGACTGCTTCTGTCCGATGGCAACGTAGATACAGATCATATCCTTGTTCTTCTTCTGGTTGATGAAGGCGTCGATGGCGATGGCCGTCTTCCCGGTCTGACGGTCACCGATGATCAGTTCCCTCTGTCCCCTTCCGATGGGGATCATGGAATCAATGGCCTTCAGGCCCGTCTGCATAGGCTCCTTCACCGGTTGCCTTTCGATGACTCCGGGGGCCAAACGCTCGACCGGGTTATACCTGTCGGTCTTGATCTCCCCCTTTCCGTCCAGAGGACGGCCCAAGGGATCGACGACCCTACCGATCAAGGCGTCACCGACGGGAACAGAGATGACCCGGTGGGTCCTCTTGACGATGTCCCCCTCTTTGATGAGCTCCGAATCGCCGAGAAGAACCGTACCGACGTTGTCCTCTTCGAGGTTGAGGGCAAGGCCGTAGACATCGTTCGGGAACTCCAGAAGCTCGTTGTACATGACCTTTTCAAGGCCGTAAACCCGGGCGATGCCGTCGCCGACGTTCATGACGACACCCTTCTCCTCCACCTCCAGGTCGGATTTGAAGCGGGAGATTTGTTCCTTGATGATCAAACTGATTTCATCGGCCTTGATGTTCATGATCGCTCTCCTTAACAATAGTTTCCTTGAGCCGGCGGATCTTTCCGGCGACGCTTCCGTCGAAGAATGTTGTCCCGGAACGGACGACAAGCCCTCCGATCAGGGAGGGATCGATCCTATACTCCGCTTCGACTCTCCCCCCAAGACGTTTTTCTAGAACCACCGTCAGGGCCTCTTTCTCACTCTCGGTCAACGGAAGGGGGGAACTCACCTCGACGGGGAAGATGTTTCGGCTCTCCTGGCCGAGAAGAACATAGTGCTTCAGGACCGCCTCAAGGATCTCCACCCTCCTCTTCTCGACGAGGAGGAGAAGGAAGCGGTTCACCAGAGAAGAAGATCCGGTCTTAGCGAAGAGGCTCTCCAGGAGAGAGACCTTCGCGGTTTTCTCGAGCATGGGGTTGCAGAGGTAGCCGGAGAGGTCCTCCTCCCGGCGAAGCAGTTCGACAAACCCGGCCAGTTCATCCCGGACCCTGTCGAAGGTCTCATCGGCGGTCAAAGATTCGAAAAGGCCCTTGGCGTACCTCTTGGCGACGATCTCTTCCCTCACGGTTTCCTCTCTTCCATCTCGCGGATGAAATCACCCACAAGACGGGACTGAAGTTCCGGAGTCACCAGGGATTGGGCCTTCTCTCTGGCCGCTCCGGTCGCCAATTCGGCGGCGAGAAGCTTCAACCCGCTCAGCTTCTGCTGGTAGAGGGAGTCGATCTCCAATTCGGCGAAACGCTTGATTCTTTCGAGATCTTGGGTAAGCTGCTGCTCGTTCCTCTTCCCCTCATTCTCGATCTCCCTGTCGAAGCGGCGGCAGATCTCCCCGACTTCGTCCTCTAGACGGGAGACCCTCGCCTCCACTCCGGCGAGCTCTTTTTCGCGCTCCTCTTTTTCCCGTAAAGAGCCTTCCAATCGGTTCTTCTCGTCGAGGCTTCTCTCGCGGAAGAAGTTGACCGCAGGCTTAGCGATGAAGAAGAGGAGAATTCCCCAGAGCAGTCCGGAATTGAGAATCTTTCCGAAAACGTGGAGCCATCCGCCCCCCTCGCCTCCGTGTTCGGAAGCCAACAACGGAAGGGAGACCAACAACAGGACCATCAGGCCCACTGAAAATCGGTGTAATCTCATAGGTGCAAGACCTTACGGACGATCTCGTCGGTCAGACGGGTCGATTCTTCTTCCATCTTCTTCTCAATCTCCGGGTACTCACTCTCCAGCTGGGCTTTCAGCTCCGTTACCCTTGTCTCAGCCACGACTTTGGCGGCGCCAGTCTCACTGCGGTGTTTTTCCAAGGCCGCTTCTCTGGCCTTGCGGCGTCGGTCCACCCCTTCGGCCGAGGCGGAGGAGAGTCTTTCCTCGATCAGGGCGAGCCTCTTGGAAACTTGTTCTTGTGCACGCTCTTTCCCCCGCTGGTTCTGGAGAACGAGGCTGTCTCTCTCCTCCATAACCTTGAGAAGAGGAAGGAAAAAGCCTTTTCTGAGCGTGATCATGAAAATGCAGAGAATGAGAAAGACGACCAGGACAGATCCGTCGATGGAAATCATAGGATTCCTTTATCAAAAACCCCTTTTCTTGTCAAGGGAGGGGGAGGCGGGGGCTCGTTCAACGGGTAAGGTAGACGACCTTTCCCGAGAGAGAGGGGAAGATCTCGAAATCCAGAAGGTTTTCGAGGACGGTGGTTTCGGCCTTCTCCTGCGGCAACGAAAGAAGAGTTAAATTTTGCCCGAAAAGGAGAGCCGCCCTTTGTTCGTCGAAAAAGCGAACCTTCCTTGCCAGGAGAGGAAAGCTTCTCTTCTTTTTCCCTTCGAGATAGACAACCCTTCTGTTGCCGGTATCGGCGACGATCACATTATCGCCACAAATGTCAAAGTCGATGGGGGACGAAAAAGCCGTCTCCCCGTCTCCCTCCAACTCCGCTAAACCGTCGCTTCCCAGGGAAGAGATAAGGCTCATCCTCTCGTCCCATCCGTAAAGAGTCCCCTTTTCCTGATCCAGCA
>JAMOAD010000104.1 GCA_023621955.1 Acidobacteriota bacterium | reverse complement strand
GCGGAGACGGTCCGACCCATCAGGGGATCTACGACCTCTCCTACCTCCTCCCTCTGCCCAACTTCGTGGTCATGGCTCCCAAGGATGAGGCGGAACTCAGGAACATGCTCTACACCTCTCTTCAGATCGACCACCCCGTCGCCATCCGTTACCCTAAGGCCCCAGGCAAGGGAATTCCTCTTTCCGAGGGGTTCGAGACCGTTCCTTTAGGCCGTTGGGAGACCCTCAAGGAGGGAAGCAACGGCACGATCCTTGCGGTGGGCCCTCTGGTTTACGAAGCCTTGGAGGCGGCCCGAGAGCTTGAACAGGAAGGGATCTCCGTAGGTGTCGTCAACGCCCGCTTTGTCAAACCCTTGGACGAAAAGCTCCTCTTCGAAATCGGGAAAAAGGCTCGGTGGATTCTGACACTGGAAGACGGAGTCCTCCAGGGAGGGTTCGGGTCAGCGGTCGCCTCGGCCCTCAGGAACAAAGAACTCTTCAAGACCCAAGTCCACTCCCTGGGTTACCCCGACTCCCTACTCCCACAAGGAAGCTCCTCCCAGATCCATAAGCTCTTCTTCCTCGACCGTGAAGGAATCGCGAACCGTGTCCGCAAGCTCCACAGCCACAAGAAGAAGACTCTCTTGGATAACATCAAGGAGAAAATTTTCTGACCCTTCCGGAGGGGATCGATGCATCCGTCGCTACACCCCCTGAGTGAGTACAAGTGGGAGGTTCCCCCCTCCCGGAGAATGACCGTTCCGGGAACCCTCTTCCTAACCGAGAGGCTCTACCGCGCCGGCTTCGACGAGAAGGCCCTCGAACAGATCGTAAACGCCGCTTCACTTCCGGGGCGCGTGGAGGCGGTCTTGGCCATGCCGGACATCCATTGCGGTTACGGGCTTCCTATCGGAGGAGTTCTCGTCACGGACTCGGCGGAAGGGGTCGTCTCCCCAGGCGCGGTCGGGTACGATATCAACTGCGGCGTTCGGCTCCTCAGGACCAACCTTGAAACACAGAACCTTCTGGAGAAGAGAGAGGCGCTCCTGGCGGCGCTCCTCTCCGCCGTCCCCACCGGAGTGGGCGCCGTGCAAAGCGAAGCGTTGAGCCGGAGAGAGGGAAACCGCGTCCTACGGGAGGGCGCCGCCGCCCTCTTGCGCAGGGGGATGGCGGAGAGGGAAGATCTGGAGAGGACCGAATCCTCCGGAAGCCTCCCCGGCGCGGAGGATTCCCTGATCAGCGACAGGGCCTGGGAGAGGGGATCCCGTCAGCTGGGGACCCTTGGGGCGGGGAACCACTTCCTTGAGGTCCAGCGGGTCGTTGAGGTCTACGATCCAGAGAGGGCTCGACTCTGGGGACTCACCCAGGAGACTCTGACCATCATGGTCCACACGGGATCACGGGGACTCGGCCACCAGATCTGCACGGAGGCCCTGGAAAAGATGGAAAGAGCCGCCCGAAAGTACCGTTTCACCCTCCCGGACCGAGAGCTTGCCTGCGCTCCCGCGGACTCTCCGGAAGGACGGGAGTACCTCGCCGCCATGGCCTGTGGGGCAAACTTCGCCTGGGCCAACCGCCAGGCCATCACCCACCGCCTGAGAGAGGTCTTCTCCTCTCTCTTCGGCCCTAGAGCGGCCTTAGAGCTTGTTTACGATCACGGGCACAACGTCGTGAGGGAAGAGGCGCACAGAATCGCCGCCCAGAAAAAGCTCCTTCTCGTCCACCGAAAAGGGGCCACCCGGGCCTTCCCCGCAGGCCACTCAGAGCTTCCCCCCCGTTACTCCTCCACCGGCCAGCCCGTCTTGATCCCCGGCGACATGGGACGCTTCTCCTTCGTCCTTGCGGCGGCTCCCACCGCTCTGCAAGAGAGCTTCGGCTCCACCTGCCACGGCGCGGGAAGGCTTCTCTCCCGTAATCAAGCCGTCAAGAGGGCCAAGGGACGCTCCATCGAGAGGGAGATGGAGGAGAAGGGGATCCTCCTCGGTTGCGCCAACCGACGCACCCTTGAGGAGGAGTCTTCGGAGGCGTACAAAGACGCCGGTCTCGTCGTGGAGGCCGTGGTCGGCGCGGGCCTCTCGACGCTGGTTTGCCGACTTCAACCCCTGCTGGTGGTGAAAGGATGAAGATAGGACCCTCTCTCCCCTTGGAGATCAACGTCCGTTTCTCGGAGATCGAGAAATCTCTGCTCTCCATCAAGGCCCTCCGCTCCGGAGACCTTCTCAAGGCGACGGTGGTCTCCGCCTCTGACAAAGAGGCCCTCTTGGACTTCGGCTCTTTCCGTCTAAAGGCCGACCTTCCCTGGAAGGCCCAAGAGGGGGAGAGCCTGTTGTTGAGGGTCCGGGAGGGAGCCCCTCAGCCCAAGCTGGAGCTGGTCGTTCCCGGCAGAGGAAGCTCCTCTCCCGCCCAAGCGGCCCAGCCCCTTACGGAGCTCCACGGAAAGTTGGCCCAAACCGCCAAGGAGCTCGTCTCGGCCCTCTCCTCCCCCTCCTCCTCGGCGACTCCTCTGGCGGCCCTTCTCCGCTCCCTTCCCCAAGGGGCTCCCTCCCGTTGGCAAGGCCTCTTCACCTTCTTTCTCAACGACTCCAAGGAACTTCCCTTGAAAGAGCTTCTGACAAAGATCTCGCCCAACTCCGCCGAGCCCCTCCCCCAAGAGGCCCGCGAGCTCTTGCAGACGCTGGAGAACCTTGTCCCCTCCCCCTCAAAGGATTCTCCCCTTCCCTCCAGCTCCCCTTCCGCACAAACCCGGAGCGTCGAGGAACTCACCGCCTCCCTCCGTGAGGCTAACGTCGCCCTCAAAGCGCTTCCCCTCACCGAGGGAGGGGAGAGTATCCAGACCCTCTCCCTCTTGGTCCCCTTCCTCTTGGATGGTTCCTCGGGATCGGGAATGGCCAAGGTCGAGTACCGTCAGGAGGAGAGCTCCTCCCAGGGAACCTCGTTCCGTCTGAACCGTCTCTCCCTGAACCTTGACCTCTCCAACCTCGGCCCGCTGGGGATCGACCTCTCCCAAGTCGGCCATGTTCTGCGCCTGGACATCTCCTCTTGTCGCGAGGAGACCCTCGAACAGCTCAAGGGAGCCGTTCCCGCCTTGGAACACGCCCTTTCACCCTACTTCGAAAAGATCTTCGCCGATTTTCACGCCCTGGACCCTTCGGACCAGGAGTTCTTTTTAGATGGGTGGTCCCTCACTTCCGGAGCCATCGACCTTCGGGCATAGGGGACCATCGGGAGGATAGATGATACTTGTGGATTTTCTAGTCAAAAACTGTTCCCAACTGCTGACCCTCTACGGCGAAGCTCCCCGCAGAGGAGCGGCCCTTTCGGATCTGGGAATCATTGAGAAGGGATGGATCGGTTCCCGCCAGGGGAAAATCGTCTTCGTCGGAGACGAAGCCCTCTTCCGGGAGAAGGCCAAGCTCACCGAAGAGGCCGTGGAGATCGACGCCACTGGGAAGATCGTCACCCCAGGCTTCGTCGACTCCCACACCCACCTTCCCTTCGCGGGAGACCGCTCGGAAGAGTTCAAGATGAAGCTCGACGGCATCTCTTACCTGGAGCTCCAGAGAAAGGGGATGGGCATCAAGGCTACGGTGAAGGCGACCCGGGAGATCCCCCTTCAGGACCTTGTCTCGGTCTGCCAGAAGCGGCTGGATGAGATGGTCCGGGGAGGAGCGACAACCATAGAGGCCAAGAGCGGCTACGGTTTGGATGAGGCGGGGGAGCTCAAACAGTTGGAGGCTCTCAAGGTCCTGAAGGAGATCCATCCCGTCGACATCGTCTCCACCTACATGGGGGGGCACGATGTTCCCCCGGGAGAGAAGAAGGAGGAGTATCTGGACGCCCTGATCTCTCACCATATCCCCCTGGTCGCCTCTCTCAAGAGAGCCCGCTTCTTTGACGCCTTCCTGGAGGAGGGAATCTTCACCCCCGAAGAGATCCGAAGGATGCTCGAAGCCGCCAGAAATTCAGGTTTCGAGCTGAAGCTTCACGCCGACGAGTTCACCGACCAAGGGGGAGCCGCGCTGGCCGCCTCCTTGGGTTGCGTCAGCGCCGAACACCTCTTGAAGATCTCCGATTCCGGAATCACCGCCTTGGCGGCCTCTTCCACCGTCGCCGTCGTCCTCCCGGGCGTCTACTTCTTCCTTCGGACCCGTTCCTCCGCTCCGGTCAGGAAGATGATCGATTCCGGAGTCGCCGTTGCCTTGGGGACAGATTTCAACCCCGGAAGTTCCATGATCCACCGGATGCTCTTCGCCCTCCGCTTGGGGGTCTTCCTTTCGGAATTCCGCATGGAGGAGGCGATCGCCGCCTCCACCATCAACGGGGCCTGCGCCATAGGGGTTCAGGATTCCGTAGGCTCCCTTGCTCCGGGCAAGAAGATGGACCTTCTCGTTTTCGATGTCCCCCACTACCGGGAGCTCTTCTACTCCCCCTCTCTGGATCCCTTGGAGATGGTCGTCAAAGAGGGGGAGATTCTCCTGAAAAATGGCGAACTCCTTTACTGACAAGGATAATGAGGCTTGATTTTTTCGCCCTTTTCTTTTACACTATTCCATACATTCTAGGAGGTAAGTATGAATAAAGGTAAGTTCCTAAGGCTCTTGTCTATAACGTTAGCCTTCGCCTTCCTATTCTCAGTCTCCTGTCAGGATCTCAAATATTCCAAGCTGAAGGCCAACTACTTCTTTAAGAAGGCCAACGCGAAATTCACGGAAGAGGATTACAAGGTCGCCGCCGAAGAGTACACTCGGGTTTTGAAGATCGACCCCTCCTATATCCCCGCCTACTATTACCTCGCCTCCTGCTACCAGCAGCTCTACAAGGTGGGTGTCCCCCTGGATGACAAATTGGTGACCTCTCTGACCAACAAGATGGAGAACGCTACCGATGCCAACCAGCTCCGTGAGATCGTCTTCAACCTCAACACGCTTGGTGATGAGAGCTACCCGGAGTTCGCAGAGTACGTGAAGGGAATCAATCTTCCCGATACGCCCCCCGCCGCCGTGACTTCCACTAAGGCCCTGGTCTCCGTTGACCCCCAGATCGCCGAACTCTTCAAGAAGGTAGAGGCCGATAAGGCCGCTATCGCCGCCAAGAAGAAGGCCGAAGAAGAGGCGAAGAAGAAGGCTCAGCAGGCCAACGTCATCTCCCAGCCCGGCGACGCACAGCAACCTGCCGACGGCGAGAAGAAAGCCGACGAAGCCCCAGCCCCTCAGCCCCCCATGAACGATTCCACCCGCAAGCTCATGGAGAAGAACACTATCAGGGCCATGCGCGCCCTGGGGAACGCCCTGGTTGTGAAGTACTACAACACCGCCTCAGTGGATCCGCTCCTGAGCCTTGGCGAACTCTACAACAACCTCAGCAACTTCGACATGGCCGAGAGGTACTACCTCCGCATTCTTGACAGCTCTTACGCCACCTCCAAGAGCTTCTTCGTCATCGCCGAGTTCTACAGCAAGTACGGCAAAGACGATAAGACCCTGGAGTACTTCAAGAAGGCCATCGACGCCAACCCCGATGACCCGGACGGTTACCTCTACGTCGCCAACTACTACATGGGGAAGCAAAAGTACGACGACGCTTTGACCTCTGTTCAGAAGCGTATCGACATCCTCGAGAAGGACCCCAACGTTGATACCAGGAAGCGTGCGGAAGCCTACTACACCTTGGGCGTCTTCAGCTGGACCAAGAGCTTCAAGCGGCAGATGCTTCCTGACAACGAGAGGAAGGCGGTTGTTGAAAAGGGGATGAAGGCGCTGACAAGGGCCGTGGAGCTCGACGAGAACTACCCCGAACCCTACGCCTACATCAACCTTCTCTACCGTGAGATGATCAAGTACGATCCGAAGAACGAAAAGACCTACTCGGCGAAGGCTCAAGAGAACGTAGAGAAGTTCCAGATGCTCTACAAGCGGCTCCAACAGCGCTCCAAGCTTGAGAAAGAGCTCGAAAAGAAATAAAGTTTCAGCCCATCGCTCCGGCGATGAGGTAAAAAAGGGGGAGGAAAGCCTTTTCCTCCCCCCTTTTTTTTGGTATTCTATAGCTCAACCATCGGGGCGTAGCGCAGCCTGGTAGCGCACCTGCTTCGGGAGCAGGGAGTCGGAGGTTCAAATCCTCTCGCCCCGACCATCCATCACTTCCCGCTTTCCCTTCCTTTCCACGGCACCCCAGCCGTCTAAAACCCCCTCTCCTTGACAAGGTCGAGAGGCCACACTACCATTATTGTGGAACGCCCTTTTCACCTTTGGAATTTCTCTTTCAAGGAGGGGCCATGACAACACCTACCCTGGAACAGCTCAAGCTGAAGTACCAGTCTGTCCTGAACCTCATGAACAACCTTGGGGTTCAGCTGAAAAACGTTCACCTTCAAGAGAACAAGCTGGTCATCCGCGGAGAGGCCAAGACAAAGAGTGACTCTTTCAAGGTGTGGGACCAGATCAAGTTGGTGAACCGCCATTTTTCCCAGGATCTGATCGCTGAGATCACCTTCCTCAAGGATGACCTAGGAGGGCAGGAGACGCCCCCCCACGCTCTGAGGGTTCACGTGGTCGTTCCCGGAGACACCCTCTCCAAGATCGCCAAGACCTACTACGGGGATGCCTCCCTTTACAAGAGAATCTACGAGGCCAACAAGGATAAGCTGAAAGACCCCGACACCATCGTGCCCGGACAGGTTCTGGTCGTTCCCGAATAAGGGGCGCTACCAACGCGCGTCTCTTGAAAGAGGGTTAGGCCATTCCGACGGCATTGTAGAGGCCTGGGAGACGCTTCGGAGGGGAGGACAAAAAAAGGCTCCCGAAGGGAAACCCTTCGGGAGCCTCGCTTAGGTTTATCTCCTGCGGAAGTGATAAACCGCTTCTTTATTTCTTCGTCAGACTCTTGATAACGCCCTGAACGGCGCCGGCCTCAGGGTCCTCGGGAGCCAACTCTAAAAACTTCTTGAGGTTTGTCACCGCAGAGGTCGTATCGCCTTGGTTCAAGTAGGCATATCCCAACTTCATGTACGCCTTGGCCCATTGGGGCTTAATCTGAATGGCAATGTTGTAGTACTTGACGGCTTCGGTCCCGTTGCCGGCGTTGAGCATAATCTCGCCGATGTTGAAAGGGATGGCCGGGTCACCGGGGTTACACGCCAAGGCCTTCTTGAAGAACTCCATGGCCTGTTCAAACTTATCCTGGCGCATGTAGGTATCCGCGATGCTTGCGTACACCTGCGCCTTCAGAGTCGTCGTCTCGGGGTCGACCGGTTTGGCCTCCAGCTCGGCGGCCAGTTTCTCAAACTCGGCGATCGCCTCGTCGTACTTCCCGAGGTTCAGGAGACAGTTGCCGATGTTCACCCTCACCCTCGATGCGGTGGGGTTCTCCGCTAAAAACTGGGTGAAAGCCTCCTTGGCCTCTTCGTACTTTCCTTGATCGTAGAGGTCGGATCCCTTCACGAAAAACGCGCTCGCCGGATCGGCGGCGGCGGTTTGGGGCTTCTGAAGAACAATCTTCTGTGTAGGGTTCTTGTTGGCGCCGCTGACCCCCAGCTGAATCTGCCCCATCACGAAACCCTCTTTCTCCGCCGTGACGATAACGGTTCCTTTCCCGATACCGATGAAACCCCACTGACCCTTATCGTTGGAGACCGTTTCGGCCTTGTACTTGTATTCAACGTAGGCGAGTTTGATCTTCGCCCCTTCCAGAGCCTTCCCGCTCTCGTCGACGACTTCACCCATGAGGCGTCCTCCGCCCCTGCCTTCCTGGGCGAAGATGACCCCTGCCATAAGGAGAACCGTAAGGGAAAACAGGAGTGCTTTTTTCTTCATCTTTTCCTCCCACCCCTCCTGACTCGAGGGGCTCTTGATCGTTATGTTGTCTGTCTCGCTTCTCTTGGAATGCGGAACCCCGGATCGGGGAGCCTACTCCTCGATCCGGGGCAAGTTTAAACTTTCGTTCCCTTTCTTTCGTCTCTCAGATTACTTCCCGCTCTTTTCTTTCGTCAAAGAATCGACGAAGCTCTTATAAGAGGAGAGGTTTCCGGACTGGGGGAAGGCGGCGATGAGCTTGTTGTAGGTCTCGATCGACTTGTCCAGGTCGTTGGCGTAGTAGTAGTAGTTCCCAAGGTCCACGAAGGCGTCTTCGTTGTCAGCCTTCACGGAGAGGGACTTCTCGAGGTAGGTGACGATCTCCCCTTTGGCTTTGGCGGTCTCGCCCATCTTGGCCTTCACGCCAGAGATCTTCTTGTCGTAATCCGCAAGAAGCGTGTCCTTCTGGGCCTGCTTGATGGTGGGGTCGGCGGCCTTGGCGTTTCTCTCGTCTCCCATCTTCTGGATCTCATCCTTCATGGGCTTCACCTCTTTCTCGAGCTCCAGGAAGAGGCTGTGGCCGACAAAGAACTCCGCCAGCGCGTTGAACTGGGGATCCTTGCTCACGCCGAGGAAGGTCTTGAAGATTTCAACCGCCTCAGGGGCCTTCTCAAGCTGAACGGCGGAGACTCCGGCGATGTAGAGAGCGGAGAGGTAGAAGCCGGGGTTTTCGGTTTCCATGCCGGGCACGGCCAGGAGCCGTTTCATGTACCCGTAGGCCTTCTCGGCTTCCTTGTCCTGAAAGGCCTTCTTCCCAAGGTAGTCGAGGTCTTTCACGAGGATCTCTTTGAACTTCGGGTTGTCGGGCTTAAGCTGAAAAGCCTTCTCGGCGCTCTCCGCAGCCTCGGCGAGCTTTCCCTGGTTCTGACAGACCACGGCGACATCGTACCATGCGGAAGCGTAGTTAGGCTCCATGGTGGTAACCTGTTTAAAGAGTTCCAGGGCCTTGTCGAACTCCTTGGCTTTGAAGGCCTTATCAGCTTCCTTCATGATCTTTTCGGCGTCTTTGGAAATCTTCTGGTCTTTATCGGCGGCAAAGAGGGAAAGGCCTCCGAGAAAGAGTGTGCAGGCAACAAAAAGAATAAGCGCTTTTTTCATTAAATCCTCCCTTTGAATTGGGTAACCTCTCTATTTTACGGCCTATTCCCGATTCTGTAAAGGGGAAGGCGCTCCGTAGCGGAGCCATCAAAGGCTCTTTCGGGTAAAGAAGAAAAAGGCCTCTCTTCGTCCTTCCTCCGGGTCTCATCTTTATGTCATAATAGGGGAGATAATTTTTTGGAGATACCGTGGTCAAGAGCCTCCGCCCTCTTCTTTTCCTTCTTTTCCTCTCCCTTCCCCTCCTTTCTCTACCCAACGGAGGGGGACAGGTTCCCGAGCTTTGGAAAAAGGCTCAGGCCTTCTTCTTGAAAAACCGGAATCGAATCCCCGGAATCGTCGTTCAGAAAAGCTCTCTCCGGGTGGGAGACCGCCGGACCCGCAGAGAGGGGGAGGTTTGGATCCGGACCTTTTCTGGCTCTCCCAAGGGCTACCGCTGGGAGATTCTCAAGATCCTTCAAAACGGCCGGGACAGGACGGAGGCGCTCAGAAAATCCGAGGAAAAAAGGGAGGGAAGCCGCCTCTTCCCCTTCCAGGATTCCCCCTTCAACCCAGAGGCGAAGGTCTTCGTTCAAGAGACCGGACGTTCGGAGACTCTGGAGGGAAAGAGTTGCCGCCTCTTCCGCTTCATCCAGGAGGGGAGGTCCCTCAAGGACGGAAAGGCACGGCCCTTCCGCTCCCTGGGTATGGCCTGGCTGGATGAGAAGACCGGGGCTCCCTTGAAAACGGAGAGCTCCCTCTCCCCCCTTCCCAAGAAGGTGCGCTCCATGAAGAGTACGACCTTCTACGAAACCGCGCCCCGGGGGGTCTGGCACCCCCGCCGCATGGTCGTGGAGGGTTCGGGGGGATTTCTCTTCTTCAAGAAGAGCTTTCGTCTCGACCTCTCCTTCTCCAACTATTGGAGAATTTCTTCCCTCTCCTGAGAGGATTATCTCTCGCCTCTGCGTATAATCCTTCTCTACCGCAGAGGAGGTCTTCATGAAACGGTTCGCCCTGATTCTTTCTCTCTCCCTTCTCTTCTCCTTCTCCTCTCTCGGAGCCGATGACCGAGAGCAAGAGCTTCTGAAAGGGTTTCACAACATTTCCAGCAACACCCTTCTGGGATACGCCCAGAAGCTCACCTCCCCCGAGTTCGGAGGAAGGCTTACCGGAACCCCCGAGTACCGCCTGACCGCCCAGTGGGTTGCGGATCGGCTGAAGGAGTGGGGTATCCGCCCCGGCGGCGAAGGCGGGACCTATTTTCAGGAGTTCCCGGCCCCCTACACCTCCGTGGACTCCGCCGGTTCCGTCGTCTTTCTCGTAAAGGACGGCTCCGGAGCCCTCAAAGAGAGGCCGCTCCTCTTCCCCGATGAGTACTTCCCCGGCTCCAACTCGGCCTCTGGAAAGGTCGAAGGGGAGGTTGTCTACGTCGGCTTCGGCATAACCGCTCCGGAGCTGAAATACGACGATTACCGTGGCATCACGGCGAAGGGGAAGATCGTCCTTGTGGAATCCGGAAGCCCCTACGAAAAGAACGATCCCCCAGGCGCCGCCTGGGCCCCCTACAACGGGACCCGCCACAAGCTGGAAAACGCCCTCCGCCATGGGGCCGCCGGCTTGCTCGTCCTGGACAAGGTAGGAAACCCCAACACCCTCTACCAGCCGGGCTTCGTCTACGCCCACACCACACACGAACTGGCCCGCCAACTCCTTCTCCCTACAGGGAAAGACATCCAGGTGCTCAAGGAGGAGATCGTCAAGACCCTCAAGCCTCGGTCCTTCTCCACCTCCCTCAAGGCGAGGATCACCGCCTCCACGACACGCCATCCCGAGGGGAA
Organism: Acidobacteriota bacterium; assembly: GCA_023621955.1. Classification (GTDB taxonomy): domain Bacteria; phylum Acidobacteriota; class Aminicenantia; order JAMOAD01; family JAMOAD01; genus JAMOAD01. The sequence continues at coordinate 13,093 of JAMOAD010000104.1, read as the reverse complement.
AGGGTGCAACGTTGTCGGACTCCTGGAGGGAAGCGATCCTGAGTTGAAGGGGGAAGTCCTCATCCTCGGCGGTCATCTGGACCATCTGGGAACCATTGGAACCCTCTTCCCCGGCGCCTTGGACAACGCCTCGGGGTGCGTGGACATCCTCGGCGCCGCCCAGGCCCTCGGAACTTCTCCCCTCCCCCGCAAGCGGTCGCTCCTTTTCCTCTTCTTCGGCGGGGAGGAGAGCGGCCTTCTGGGCAGTACCTACTACACCCAGCACCCCCTCTTCCCTCTCCAAAAGACCAAGATCTTCATGAACTTGGACATGGTCGGAAACGGAACGGGGCTCTCCCTCTGGGGGGGACTCTCCTATCCTAAGATTGAGGAGATCTTCAGAAAGGCGAACGACCGGTACATCCACAGGCCTTGGCGCGCCTCCCAGAACCGTCCCTCCTACGGCAGACCCCGGAGCGACGGCGCCGTCTTCTCCCGGGCGGGCTTCCCGACCATCGGCGTGGGAGCAACCGACACCGTCAAACCTATCTACTACCACGATCCTCGGGACACCTGGCAGGAGTTGACGCCGGAGATCATGGAAGACGTCTCTCGGCTTCTCTTCCTCGGTTTGACCGAAGCCGCGAACGCGGACCTTTGAATTGGGCGAGGGCGGAGCCGCCGGGACCTCCGCCCTCTTTTTCCCCCCCCTTTGACAACCCCCCCCTCTCGGGATTACAGTATTATGGGAGCGGTCTTTCCGTTCCGAGAGGAGGTGAGATGAAGGTGAAAAAGTATGAGGGCGCGGGGTTCCTCTTCTTCTACCCTACCCCCCAGGGTGGAGAGATCCTTCTTGGAAAGAGGACCCCGAAACCCTCTGGAGTCTGGAGCATCCCCGGGGGAATCCGGAAGGATCGGGAGAGTTACTGGGAGTGCGCCCTCCGGGAGACCTGTTCCGAGTTCGGCGCCCCCAATACGGAGTTCCTCCTGGATGAACGCTACTTCGCCACCGACGAGACCAAGGTTACCCTCATTCAGATCCCCTTCGTCTGGGAGTACAGGACCTATCTCTCTCGAGTGAAAGAGAAACCGGAGAACTGGCCCAGCCCCAACTGGAAGTTCAGCGCCGTCGGCTGGTTCCCCTTGGCCAAGCCCATTCCTGACCTCCACTTCACCGTCAAGCACACGGTGAGAAACTTTCGCCGTTCCGGTCTGATCCCTTGATCGGAGCCCCTGCGAAGATGGGAATCTCAACCTTCTGGGTCAACCAGAGGAGAGTCTCTCTCTCCCTCTCCCCTTCCCAAAGGGTCGTCGACCTTCTCAGAAGGGACCTCTCCCTGGTAGGGACCAAGGAGGGTTGCCGCGAGGGGGACTGCGGGGCCTGCATGATCCTCTGGGGACGACGGGAGGGGGCGCAAACCCTCTACAGAAGCGTTAACAGTTGCCTGCTCCCGGCCGGAGAGATCGACGGGAGCCACATCCTCACCATCGAGGGCCTCTCGGCGGAGGGAACCACGCCGGTCCAGAAGGCTCTGGAAGAGGCGGGTGTGGTCCAGTGCGGCTTCTGCTCACCGGGATTCGTCGTCGCCCTCACCGGTTTCCTTCTCAACTCCCCCCGCCTGGATTCCTCCCTCGCCAGGGAGGCTCTGGGAGGCAACCTCTGCCGTTGCACAGGCTACGCCTCCCTCGGCAGAGGTATCGAAGCCCTCTGTTCCCTCTGGGAGAAGGGGGAATTCGAAGAGTCCGGCCGCAGTGGCCTCCTCGCCAGAATGGAGTGGCTCGTGGCCCGAAAGGTTCTGCCCCCTTGGGTTCCCTCCCTCGCCCAAGCCCTTCCCGACCCTCCCCCTTCCTCCCATCGCCGGGGATCCCTCCCCGTCGGCGGAGCCACGGACCTTCTCGTTCAGAGGGAGACTCTTTCCTCCCCCCTCTTCCTCTCCCGCAAGCCCTCCCTTCAAGGGATTCGAAGAAGCGGTGAGTTTCTCTCCCTGGGGGGCGGAGTGAACCTGGAGGAGTTCCGTCTCTCTCCCCTGGTGACCGATCTCTTCCCCGAGCTCTCCACCGCCCTTCTCTCCGTGGCCTCTCCTCCCATACGCGCCAGAGCCACTCTGGCGGGGAATCTCGTCAACGCCTCCCCGATCGGAGACCTCTCCCTGATCCTTCTCTCCCTGGGCTCCTCTCTCCGGTTGGTGAAGGGGAACAGCCGACGGACCCTCCCCCTGGAGAGGTTCTTCTTAGCCTACCGAAAGGTTGACCTCCTTCCGGGAGAGCTTGTGGAGAGAATCTTGATCCCCCTCCCTACCGAGGGAAGCCGGTTGTTTTTCGAGAAAGTCTCCCGACGGGAACGGTTGGATATCGCCTCGGTGAACCTCTCGGCCCTCCTCCTTCTCAAAGAGGGGCGCCTGGAGGAGGCCCGTCTTGCCGCCGGAGGAGTAGCCCCGGTACCCCTTCTCCTCTCGAAGACCTCAGCCCTCCTACTCTCCTCCCCCCTCTCTCCGGGGCTCATCCGGGAGGCCGGGGAGACGGCGAAGGGAGAGGTCACCCCTATTGACGACGTTCGTGGTTCCGCGCTCTACAAGACCCATCTCTTAGGAAGGCTGGTCGCCGGCGTTCTCTTGAGACTTGCTCCCGAACAGGCCCCCCTCCTTGAGAACCTTGTACTGGAGGAGAAAGGTGGATAAAAAATTCTCCCTGGCGGCCCTGAAAGGGGAGCCCCTCTATGTCGTCGACTTCCCCCTTCCCGAAGGGACCCTCTTCGGAGCCGTCTTACCCCCTCCCGTCCCCTGCGGGGAGTTACTGAGCATCGACCCCTCTGCCGCCCTCGCCCTAGAGGGGGTCAAGGCCGTTTTTACGGCCAAGGATATCCCCGGCGAGAACCAGGTGAACGACCTCGCTCCGGACGAACCGTTCTTGGCGGAGCGAAGAATCCTCCACCCCGGTCACCCCTTGGCCCTTGTGGTCGCCGAGAGCGAAGAGATCGCCCGCCGGGCCCTCCCCCTCATCGTTGTCGAGGCCCTTGGGGAGAGACCCGTGTTCGATCCCCGGGAGGCCGCGCTCAAAGGACGCCTCCACGCCCCTCCCGAGGTTCTCTCTTGGGGTGAACCTGACAAGGCCTGGGAAGACTCCTTCTGGAAGATTCAGGGACGAGCCGACTCGGGTGATCAAGAACACCTCTACATGGAAACCCAGAGCGCCCTGGCCCTCCCTCTCCCCTACGGAGGGGTCAAGGTCTTCTCATCCACCCAGTCCCCTGGGGGCACCCAGAAGACGGTCGCCCGGATCCTCGGCCTCCCCATGCACCTGGTCACCGTAGAGGCCTTCCGTCTGGGTGGCGGTTTCGGGGGGAAAGAGACCAACGCAAACTCCTGGGCCGCTTTGGCCGCGCTCGGCGCCAGGCTCCTGAACCGCCCTCTCCGCCTGAGCCTGAACAGGAGGGAGGACATGGCCTTCACGGGGAAACGCCATCCCTACTCCACGGACTACTCCCTCGGCCTCGACCGAGAGGGGCGGATCCTCTCCTATCGGGTCCTCTTTCACCAGGACGGAGGGGCCGCCATGGACCTCTCCCTCTCTATCTTGAGCCGAACCCTGCTCCACGCCACCGGAGCCTACAGGGTTCCCAACGGGCGGGCCACGGGTCTCAGTTGCCGGACGGACCATGTGCCCAGAACGGCCTTCAGAGGCTTCGGCGCCCCCCAAGCCTTTTTCGCGATAGAGTCGGCCCTCTTCCAGGCCGCCGAGACCATGAAGGTTCCCCTGGAGGAGCTGAAGGAGCGCAACCTTCTGAGGGAGGGGGACACCCTTCCCTACGGGAAGACCCTCGGGAAAGAGACTCTCCCCGCCAGTTGGAAGAAGGCGAAGGCCCTCTTCCGCTGGGAAGAGACAGAGGCCAGGATCGAAGAGTACAACCGCTCCGCTTCCTGGAGCCGGAAGGGGGCGGCCCTCATGCCGATCCACTTCGGCATCGCCTTCACCTACACCCCCCTCAACCAGGCCTCCGCCCTGGTCAACGTCTACACGGACGGGAGCGTCTCCGTGAGCACCGGTGCCGTAGAGATGGGCCAGGGAGTCTCCGTGAAGATCTCCAGGGCCGTCGCGGAAACCTTGGGAATCCCTCCCTCCCGAATCCGTATGGAGAGCACTGACACATCCCGCATCGCCAACTCCTCCCCCACCGCCGCCAGCACCGGCGCGGACCTGAACGGCGAAGCCGCCCGAAGAGCCGCCCTCCTCCTGAAGGAAAGGCTCCTCGCCGTCGCCGCGGAGCTTCTGGGCGCCTCTCCCGAGGAGCTTCTCTTCCGAAGGGGCCTCTTGGAAAGGGGTGGGAAGAAGACCACCTGGAGCTGGGAGAGAGTCGTCAAGGAAGCCTACCAAAAGCGGGTTCACCTCTCGGCCCTCGTCCATTACGCCACCCCCGCCATCTGGTTCGACGGTAAGAGAGAGCGGGGGGAGCCTTTCTCTTACTACGTCTCTGGAACGGCCTTGGTCGAAGTTACCCTGGACACCCTTCGGGGAACCTTTCGCACCGACAGATTCCAAGTCGTTCACGACGTGGGGAGCACACCGGCACCCGAGGTGGACCGCGGCCAGATTGAGGGGGCCTTCCTCCAGGGTCTCGGGTGGCTCACCCTCGAAGAGAGCAGGGTGACCCCTCAGGGGAAGATGATCACCGACACCCTCACCACCTACAAGGTTCCAGATTTCTCCTCTTGCCCAGGAGTGGTGGATGTCCGCTTTCTCGAAGAGGAGGAGGGAGGCGTCCGGGGGCTCCTGGGGTCGAAGGCGACCGGCGAACCCCCCTTCCTCTACGGAATCGCCGGCTACCAAGCCCTTTGGAAGGCGATCAACGCCTGGGGAAGGCCGCAACCCTTCCAAGGGATCGCCCCCTTGACCAACGAAAGGCTCCTGAACCTCCTCGTCCAAAGGGAGGAAGGCAAGCCTTGATCCTCCAAAAGCGCCGGGTCGTCGCCGGGGCGATCCTCTACCCCGTCGGGGACGCCTTGGGGGCCTTGCTGACAGGTTCTTTCACGTGGGGTCGCTTCCTGGGGCTCTCCCTCGTGGGCGCTTCCCTCTACGCGTGGGAGGTTCCTCTGGCCTTCTCCATCATCTCCGGCCTCTCCGAAGAGCGCCCCTTGAGGAAGCTCCTCCTGGCCCTTCTCTACTTCAATCCCCTCTGGATCGCCAGACACCTCTTCTTCCTCCGCCTCTTCTCGGGCCAAGCGCTCCTGGCCTCAGGCCTTCTTGCCGCCTCCCTCTCCTCCTTCCTCATCTCCCTTCCCCTTTCGGCGGTGGGAAACTACGTTGTCCAGAACAAGCTTCCCCTCTCGCACAGATTCCTCGGGTCGGCGACCTTCTCCGGGATCATGGCCCTCTACTACGCCGTCATGGCCCGTCTTCTGGGAGGAATCCATGGTTGAACCCTGGGCTCTTCTCCAAAGAACCCTTCTGAAAGGGGGAAGGGCTTTGTTAGTGGTAGTGGCAGAGAGCTCGGGAAGTTCTCCCGGAAGGGCGGGGTTCCTCATGGCCGTCACACCGGAAGAATCGGCCGGGACCATCGGAGGCGGCCAGACCGAGCTTCTGGCCTTGGAAAGGGCGAGAAGGGTTCTGGAGGGGGATCCCCCTCCCCCCCCTCTCCGTTTCCTCCTCAAGGAAGAGGAGTCCGGAACCCTCTGCGGAGGGGAGATGACCCTTCTCTTCCTCCCCGTTCCCCCGGCCTTTCTCGAAGAGGTTGAACGGATCGTCGGCGCCTTAAGGCAAGGGGGTTCCGGCACTCTCGCCATCACCCCTACCACCCTCTCCTGGTCGGCTACCCTCCGCCGGGAACCCCTCTTTGAAAGGTTTCCCAAGGGGTGGAGCTTTCTCTCCCCCTTGGGAAGCCGATGGCGGGCCTCCCTCATCGGAGGAGGTCACCTGGCCGTGGCGTTGGCGAAGATCCTCCCCGGCCTCGGTTTCTCGGTCGCCCTCTTCGATGAACGGCACGAGGAGAACCCCTTCACCACGGTAGGGGAGAGGGTCCCCCAAGGGGAGGAGAGCTACATCGTCGTCATGACCTCCCAACACCTCTGGGACGAGGTCGCCTTGAGGAGCCTTCTGAGAAGGCCCTTCGCCTACCTGGCCCTAGTCGCCAGCCCCGAGAAGGGCGGGACCATTAAGGAGCGCCTGGCGAAGGAGGGTTTCTCCCGGGAGGAGTTGGCGAGGATCGTCTCCCCCGCGGGAGTTCCCATCGGAAGCCAGACCCCCGAAGAGATCGCCGTCAGCATCGCCGCCCAGATGATCAGGGTCAGGAACCTGAAAGCCCTTTGAGAAGGGCGAACCTGTAGACCATAGGGATTCTGAGCCCCTCCCTCTCCGCCCAGACCCTGGCGTTATCTTGAACCTCCGGCCCCAGAGGGGCGACCCTTCTCAGGAGCTCCTCCTTCGAGGAAAAGATCTGCTCCCCACCATGGGCGACCTCCAGGAGAGCGCCACGGTTCCTCACGCCCCGCCAGGCACGGGCGACCTTCTCCCTCTCTCCGACCAGAGAGGCCCAAGGGGAAGAGGGGTCGTGGTCGGCCACAAGGACTTCTGAGGCGATAGCACAGGCCTTTTTCAGCGCCTCTTCGGGGTCTCCCATCTCGTGGAGGCTGAACTCGAAGAGGAGAAGGTCGTAATTTTCCCCCTCCGGAAGGAGGAGAAGATCCCCCAGGAGCGGAGTCACCCTGTTCTCAAGCCCCTCCGACCTCACCCTCTCCCGCAAGGCATCCAGAGCGGAAGGGTCGTTGTCCAGAGCGACGACCTCCCGCGCTTCCCTGTAGAGGCCGACAAACTGCCCTCCCCCTGCACCCACCGAGAGAACCCTCTTACCCAGGAGGCTGCGAAAAGAGATGAGCTCGGAGACGATTCTTCCGATGTCGGCGGCCATCAGAGCCCCTCCATCCAAAGGAGGGCCTTCGAGAGAACCGAGGGGGGGATGGAGTGGCCCCCTGGAAACTCGGAAAAGGTGACATCGAAGCCGAGCCTCTTGAGGTCGTCTCTGGCCAGGACGGCCTCTTGGAAGTCCGCCACCGGATCCTGCCTTCCGTGGGCGATGAAGACCTTGACCCCCTTGGCCCTTGCCAGTTCCTCCTCACGGAAGGGGGAGGTCGCCCCCTTCAGGGGCAGATGCCCCCCGAAGGCGATCACCCCTTGGTAGAGTTCCGGGGTCTGAGAGAGGCAGTAGTACGCGTAGACGGCCCCCTGGGAGAAACCGAAAAGGTAGACCCCCTTCAGGGAGTACCTCTGGGAGATCTGGCGGACAACGGCCTCTACGGTGTCGGCGATCAGGGGGTCCGCCAGCTTTCCCAGGTCCGGATTCTGATCCGGGAAAGACCAGGAGTAGTGGCTTCCCCTCACTCTTCCGCTGGGAGGAAAGGGATAGGGGGCCTCCAAGGCGACGTAGATGAGCTCCCTCCCCTGCAGGAACTTCCAGATTCCGCCGAACTCGTCGGCGTTGCCCCCATACCCGTGCAGACCGACCAAGAGGGGGTAACTCTTGCGGGCATCGAACCCTTTGGGGATGTGGATGCGGCATCTCGCCACCCGGGGCGCCGCGAAGTAGAACCACTTACCCCGCCCCGCCTCCTCTTCCTCCATCCGCTTCAAGGCTTCGTCGAAGCTCCTCTCCCCAGCCAAGGGCTGAAGGTCGCTGTCCCTGCGAATCTGCTCAAGAGAGAAACGACCCGTCTCGAAGGCCCTTTCCAGGAAAGGAACCGCCAGTTTGGGCTCCCCGAGCCCCGCATAGGCGCAGGCAAGGTTGTAGAGAGCCTCTCCGTCGTCGGGTCGATGGTGAAGGATGAAGAGGTAGAGTTGAGCGGCCTGGTAGTACTCCTTCTTCCCCATAGCCTTGTAGGCCTTGTCGAAGTACTCTCCCAGGTCGACGCTCAAGAAGGAGGAGACTCCGATCTTAAGGGGATCGATGGAGTCCGGATCTGTCCAGAGGCCTCTCTTCTTCTCCCCCGAAAGGGGAAGAAAGGAAGCGAGGATGAGGAAAAGGAGAAGGAGCTTCTTGCCCATAGTCGGCCTCCATTAAAATCCGGAGGGAACAATCTTCCGGATCCCTTCATTCTACTCACCTTTCTCCGGGATGACAAGAAGACAACTCCGGAAAGCCCGAAGGTACTCCCCTGAAGGGAAAGAAAGGTTCCGGGGAACAAACCTCTGCCCCCTTTCGTCTTCTCTTCCATGGAGGCAAAGCATGCTCTCTTGGGTCAGAAAAGGGCTCTTCTCCCTTCTTCTTCTCTCTCTTCCCCTTGAGGCCCAGGACCTTCTCTTGAGGCAATGGAGCCTCTGGGAAGGGTTGCCGACACCGACGGTCACCGCTATCGCCAGATCCTCTGATGGTTGGCTTTGGCTCGGAACTCCGGAAGGACTCCTCAGGTTCGACGGAAGCCGCTTCTTCCCTCTCGAAGAGGGGGATACGAAAAGGAGGGTCCTCTCCCTCCTCCCCCTTTCCAGCGGCGACCTCTGGGTCGGCTTCGAAGGCGGAGGCCCAAGGCTACTCCATAGCCGAAGCGGTCGATTCGACCCACCACCGGAAGGGCTCAAGGAGCTCTCGGTCTACTCCCTTCTCGTCGACCGCGGGGGGAACCTCTGGGCGGGAACGGAGAGAGGCCTCTATGTGAAGGCCGCCGGTAAATCCCTGTTCGCTCTCCGCTCCGACGGCCCCCGCCCGCCGGTGACCTCCCTCCTGGAAGATCCTAAGGGAGTGATTCTCGCGGGAGGGAACGGAGAGGTTGTCTCCCTCCTCAAAGGCTCCCGGCGGGTGGTAACCTCTCTCTTTCCGGGTCTCGTACGCTCCCTTCTGATCAGAAGGGACGGCTCCTTGGCGATCGGAGGGGAGGGGGGGCTCGTTCTGGAAGAGGGAGGCCGCCTCCTCCCCCCTTATGGTCCCCCTCTCCGGGCCTTAGTGGAGGACCAGGAGGGTCTTCTCTGGGGAGCCTCGGAGGGAGAGGGCCTTCTCAAGAGGGAGGGAAGGGAGTGGACCCCCCTGGGGGTCGCCCAGGGGATCCCCGACGATTGGATCAACTCCCTCCTCTGGGTCTCTCAGACCAAGACTCTCTGGGCCGGATCCGTCGCCGGAGGCCTTCTCCGTTTAAGCCCCAAAGCCTGGTCCCCGGTTAAGGCCTTTCCCGAGGAGGAGACGAAGGCTCTGACCCTTCTCCCCGGAGGCGCTCTCTGGACCATTCTTTCCAACGACAGCCTCCTGGGCCTTCAGGGAGGACAGAGGCTTACGGCTTCCCTCAAAGAGACGCCCCTCTCCTTGGCCTCTTCCGCTGAGGGCCGGCTTTGGGTCGGCTCCAGGGAAGGAACCCTCTACCTCCTCTCCCCTCGGGGAGGGGTCGAAAGACGTTTCGCCCTGAAGGAGGGCCCCCTGCTCTGTCTTGTCAAGGGTGAAGGAGAGCGCCTCTGGGCCGGAACAGACCGTTCTCTCTTGCTCCTCCAGGAGGGAGAGGTTCTGCAAAGGGTCCCCGCCTCTGGGGTCCGGGAGCTCCTCCTGGGAAGGGAGGGCACCCTCTGGGCGGCGACGGACAAGGGGCTGCTCGAGTTAAAGCCCTCCAAGGCACCTCTCCTCCACCCCTCGCCGCCCCTCCTCTCCCTCCTTCCGACCCCTGGGAGAGGCCTCCTGCTCGGTTCCCGCAACAACGGGATCGGCCTCTTTCTCGGCAACCGTTTCTTCTTCGACAGAGGGGCCCTGGACGGGGAGAGCATCCTCTGGCTGGTTCGAGACAGAGGAGGACGCCTCTGGGCGGGAACCTCCAGGGGCATTCTCCGCCTCTCCCGTACCCCGGAGCAGGAGCTTTCAACGACCGGCACTCTGGAACTCCGCCGCCTCCTGGACACCCCGGAGGCAAGGCCCCCCTCCTCCCCCGCTTACCCCCTGGTCTCAACCCTACCAGATGGGAGGATCTACGCCTCCTCCCGGAGGGGAGTCCTTCTCAACTCCTTCGACGGTGAGCCCCCTCCCCTTTCCGGACTCTGGGTAGAGGGTCCCCTCTGTGAAGACCTAGGCTCCGAGGGCAGGCTTTCGGAACGGTGCCGCCGTCCCGTCCTCCGCCTCTTCCTTCCTGGTGAGGAGCAAAGAGGGGAGCACCTTCTGAAGATCTCCCTCAAGGGGCCCCTGGAGAAGACCTTGACCGCGAAGGCGGGAACCCTCTCCCTGCCCCCCCTTCCCCCGGGGCGCTACACCCTCACGGTGACGGCTCCGGAACTCCTTTCCCCTTGGGAGGGAAAGTTCCGTGTGGCCCGAGACCTCTCCTTCCTCCCCCTCCTCCTCTCCCTCCTGTTGATCGGAGGGGGAACGTTGACGTGGGCATTCCTTCGACGAAGGCGGAAGAGCCCTTCGAGGCCGCTCCTCCCCTCGGAAGAGAGCACCCGCATCGCCTCTCTTCTGAGCAAGGCCATGGAGAGGGAGCGCCTCTACCGTGATCCCCTGCTCTCCCTGCCCAGGTTGGCGGAGAGGCTCTCCCTCTCCCCCCACCTTCTCTCCCGCTTTCTCAACGACCACCTCGGCAAGGGGTTCAACGACTACCTCAACGGGTACCGTTTCCAGGAGGCCTGCGAACGGTTGCAGAAGAACCGGGATGAGACGGTCCTGGAGATCCTTCTGGAGTGCGGTTTTAACTCCAAGTCGGTCTTCAACACCGGTTTTAAGAAGAGGTACGGGACCACACCCTCTCTCTGGCGTCGCTCTCTCCCCGGAAAGGAGCCATCGAAGGGTCCGGAATCGTGAATCCGAACACTCCGAAAGGTTCGGATTTCCCGATTCCGGGCGACAGCCCCCCTCTTTTTCCCTAAACTCTGGGAGAAGGGGGCAACGGGCCCCCTGAATTTCAAGGAGGAAAGATGAAACGAAAAACATTTTTGTTCGGCCTGTGCCTCTCCCTTCTCACCCTCACCGTTGCGGCGCAGGGCAGAGAGGTTCTCCTGGAGAAGAGCTTCCCCAACAAGAGAACGGTGAACATTAAGACGATCAGCGGGGATTGTCTTTTCAAAAGAGGAACCACCGATTCCATCACCGTTCTGGTCGTCGCCGAGCTCTCCCCCGCGGGAGCGGTCGAGACGGTCGTCTCCGAAGAGGGAACGGCTCTGACCCTTCAGGAACGCTGGGTCAGGGACCACTCCTCTGGAAACATTCTCTGGACGATCACCCTTCCCGAAGGGGCTACGGTGAACGCCTCCTCCCTCTCCGGAGACATCACCGGCGAGGATCTGAAGGGGGAGTTCAAGGGGAAGACCGCCTCTGGAGATATCCTCATCAGCCGTTGTGAAGGCTCTTTCTCCCTCCGTTCCGCCTCCGGCGACTTGACCCTCAAGAACGTTCAGGGTTCCCTCTCCCTGAACACGGCCTCCGGGGACATCACCCTAAACAAGACCAAAGGGGAGACCCGCGCCTCCCTCGCCTCAGGCGACCTCTCCGCCGAGGACGCGCAGGGGAGCCTCCATTTCTCCCTGGCCAGCGGCGACGGAGACGTCGACGTCACCGTAACGGGACCCTCCTCCTTCAGAACCGCTTCGGGGGACATGAAGGTCTCTCTGAACAAGAGCCCTTCCGCAGATCTCTCCGTGGCTTCGGCCAGTGGAGACGCCTCCCTCAACTTCAAGGGCAACCCGATGAACGGGATCTTCGAGATGACCGCGCGGAAACGCGAAGGCCGCATTGCCGCCCCCTTCTCCTTCGAGAAACAGGAGACCTTCACGGAGTGGGGAGAGGAGTATGAGAAGAAGAGCGTTCGACGGGGAGGCTCTTCCGTGAAGATTTCCCTCTCCACCGCGACGGGACGTGTGGAGATCCTGGAACGTTAATCTCCCACCAAGAGGAGGGGAGACAAGACCTCCCCTCCTCTTGAGGAGTCTCCGCTTCTTCGTTTCCCTTGTCACGTCCCCTCCTTTCCGGCAAAATAGTACCCTGTCTCCTGGGGTTGACCGGGGACTCTTCCACAGGCATCGTCGGGAAAGAGACCGGCTCAAGTAGCGGAAACGGAAGAGAAGAAAGGAGGAAGAATGCTGAAAGAGTTTAAAGAGTTCGCCGTGAAGGGAAACGCCTTGGACATGGCCGTGGGTGTCGTCGTCGGAAGCGCCTTCGGAGCCATCGTCAACTCTCTGGTCACAGATATCCTCATGCCCCCCCTGGGGCTCCTCTTAGGGAAGACTGACTTCTCCAACCTTTTCCTGATCCTCAAGAAAGGCACCGTGGAGGGACCCTTCTCTACGCTGGCGGAGGCCCAGAAAGCGGGGGCCGTCACCTTTTCCTACGGCCTCTTCCTCAACAGGGTCATCTCTTTCCTCATCGTCGCCTTCGCCCTCTTCCTGATTCTCAAGGTGATCAACCGTCTCAGGAAGCCGGAGGAGCCGGTCCTGCCGCCTCCGGTGACCACGGAAAAGAGCTGCCCCTTCTGCCTTTCCACGATTCCCCTGAAGGCACGGCGTTGCCCCCACTGTACCTCGACATTGGAGGGGTAAAGGAGCTCTCTCCTTTAAGACTCCGGCTCCTCTTTTTTCTTACGCTTAGGGTAGAGCGTTTCCCGACACTCAGGACAAAGGCCGTGGGTGAATTCCGCTCGGGAGTGCTTCTCGATATAGTTCTCCACTTGGTGCCAGTACCCTTTATCGTCCCTGATCTTCTTGCAGTTGCAACAGATCGGGAGGAGGCCGTTGAGTTCCTTGACGTTCTTCAGGAGCCGTCGTAACTCCTCGATCAGCTTCTCCCGCTCCGCCAGAGCTCCCTTGACCTCCGCGGTTCTCTCGTTGACCTCCCTCTCCAGCCGCTCCTCCCTTCGCCTGCTCCTGTAGAAGTGGAGACCGACGAAGCCTAGTAGGAGCAGAAGGAGCCCTCCTCCGGCAAGAAGTCGAAACCAGAGTGCTTGAAGAAGGGTCGGGCGGACCCGAACCGGCAGGGTCACGCCCCGACGGTTCCAAATCCCGTCACGGTTCGCGGCGATGACTCGAAAGCTGTACTTTCCGGGAGCGAGGTTCGTGTAGACCACCGAGCTCTGAAGGGGGTCGGCCCGTCGCCACTCCCTGTCGAAACCCTCCAGCCGGAAGAGGGTCTTGTCTTTCCCGGGGGAGAAGTAGTCCAGGACGGCGAAACCGAAGGAGACGA